>JALNZQ010000069.1 GCA_023229165.1 Methanothrix sp. | reverse complement strand
TGGATGTCGTCGGTTTTCTGCATACAACCGATTTGAGCAGGGATTTCAAATGGTTGTAGCTCTGATAGAGGGCGATGAAGGGCAGCTCAAATGTTTCAGGAGTTTTGTCGATAAGAGCCGACCGGAAGGCTCCGAAGTTTCATGCACTCTCTTCGAAGAGTATCATGGCTATGTGATGTCTGTTGAAGATTTTATGCATGTCTCTCTGGTGGAGCAACTAAACAAAGGCATTCCTGCCATTCTGCGCATTGATAGGAAGCAGGACAAAATGCTCGAAAAACAAGATTCAACAATTGCCAAAATGGAGGAGACCAGAGTCGATATAGTCTCGGAGATACGGACCTCACGAGAAGTAACAGCCAAGTTTGACGAGAATCGCGAGGCGATTATTGATGAGATTAGTGAGCAGAAGGAGACCCTGGATGATCGCTTGAAGCGGATCGAAAGCGATATCTCCAAGCTTAAGGCAAAAGTTGGCATTTGAGAATCAATTATGTCCGGAAACACCTTTGGCACCATATTTCGCATCACCACCTGGGGGGAGTCGCACGGCAGAGCCGTGGGCGTGGTCGTGGACGGCTGTCCGGCCGGCCTGGATCTGGCCACGGAGGATATTCAAAAGGAGCTGGACCGCAGGCGTCCCGGCCAGAGCAAGGCTTCCACGGCCCGGCAGGAAGCGGACAGCGTTGAAATCCTGTCAGGCATCTTCGAGGGGCAGACCACGGGCACACCCATCTCCCTGCTTGTCTGGAACAAGGATGCGAACTCATCAGCCTACGATCTCCTGCGCGACAAACCCCGGCCGGGGCACGCCGACTATGCCTACCAGATGAAATACGGACTGCGTGACCACCGGGGCGGAGGCCGGGCCTCGGCTCGCGAGACGGTGGGCCGGGTTGCTGCCGGAGCCGTCGCCAAGAAGCTGCTCGCGGAGGCAGGTATTTTGGTTGTGGCTTATGTTACGGAGTTGGGCGGAATAACTGCGGAAATTGCGTCATCAGATCTGATGCAGCTTCAGGCCCAGGCCGAGTCCAATGCTGTTCGCTGCCCTGACCCCGCTGCGGCGCAAAAGATGCTGGAGCGGCTGGACAGCGTGCGCGCGGAAGGCGACAGCCTGGGCGGCGTAGTGGTAATAGTTACAGAGGGCGTGCCTGCCGGTTTAGGCGAGCCGGTCTTTGACAAGCTGGACGGCGACCTCGCCAGGGCGCTCATGAGCATTGGAGCCGTGAAGGCGGTGGAGATAGGCGCGGGCCGGGAATGCGCGGCACTGCGAGGCAGCGAGATGAACGACCCGTTACTTCTACGGGACGGCAAGGTTGATTTCGAGAGCAACAATGCCGGCGGCATTTTGGGCGGCATCTCCACAGGTGCGCCCATTGTCTGCACCATTTCTGTCAAGCCCACGCCTTCCATCGCAAAGCAGCAGAGCACAGTTGATCTGGCTCGCGGCGAGGCGGCGAAGATCGAGATCAAAGGCAGGCACGATCCGGCCATTCCACCCAGAATTGTGCCCGTGGCCGAGGCCATGGTGGCCCTGGTGCTGGCCGATCACCTGCTCCGCCAGAGAGCGGCGCGAGTCTAACTTTGGATTGATGGATTCTGCAAAAAAGCAAAAAAATGAGCCTCAGGAATTCTGCAGATCTTCTTCCTCAAACAAGAATACCTCGTCGATGCCCGCTTTCAGGGCGGAAGCGATCTTGTAGGCCAGCTTGAGGGAGGGATTGTACTTTCCCTTCTCCAGGAAGAGAATGGTCTCCCTTCGTACACCTACCATGCGAGCCAGTTCTTCCTGGGTGAGGCCCTCCCTGGCCCGCAGCTCTTTGATGCGCGTTTTCATGGTCCCCACACATCTGCACGACGGTTCAATATCAGCATGAAGGCGATGGCGCTCACCGTCATAATATAAATGATAATCTGCAGGACAGTTACTGCATCCAGAACGACCATTCCCAAATAGACGGAGATGAACAAAACCAATGCTAAGATGAGGCTCACAAGATAAGAGTATGCCAGGCTGAAGGCTCCCAGCTTATTCGTTCTCTCATCCTTTTCCGGCTGATCGCCTGCTCTCCAGCGGAGGAGCAAGACCATGCCTATGGCAACCGCTCCCGCAATTGTCAGGAAGAATGCATCGTAGCCCAGGAAGGAAAGAAGCAGACCGGCCATGATCAGTGCTATCCCTGGAATCACCCTTATCAGAAGTCTGTCCTTTTTCATTCATTCTCATCTCTTCGCGAGTTCTTCTCGAAGTTCATTATCTGTTCCATGTTATGTGCTTCTAACATCATTGTATTTCAATGTTTTGTATTTCTAACATTTAGCCATAGTTTTATAGATGCCACTCAAAAATAGGCTACCATGCGTAAGGAGTTTCGTAGCCTCATCTCGCTGGAGGAAGCCCAATCTATCGTCCAGAGCCACCTTCCCAGCGTAGCGGTGGAGAGCGTGCCGCTGCCGCTGGCCCAGGGCCGCGTGCTGGCCGAGAAGATAGTCTCCACTCTGGATGTGCCGGGCTTCTCTCGCGCCTCCATGGACGGCTTTGCCGTGCCTTCTGAGGATACCCTGGCGGCCAGGGAGGACCGGCCCGCTTGTCTTCGGCTGACGGGCATCGTTCCCATGGGCGCACTCCCCCACCTGTGCGTGGCGCGGGGCGAGGCGGCAGAGGTCTCCACCGGCTCCATGATGCCCGACGGCGCGGACGCGGTGGTCATGATCGAATACAGCCAGGCGGAGGGTGATCGGGTCCTGATCCGAAGGCCCGTATATGGCGGCGAGAATGTGCAGGCGGCAGGAAGCGATATCTCGTTTGGCGAGGCCGTGCTCTTTCCCGGAACGAAGCTCGATGCGCGTGAAATTGGCGTTCTGGCCGCCTTGGGCAGAACGGAAGTGGCTGTGCGCAGCCTCAAGGTGGGCGTGGCCTCAACCGGCAATGAGCTGGTGCCGCCCGGCCGGGCTCTGGCCGCTGGACAAATCTATGACATTAACACCTACACCATCGCTGCGGCTGTTGCCGACTGCGGTGCTCTCGCTATCCCCTACGGCATCCTTCCGGATGAAAAGGGGGCCCTTGCAATGGTGCTGCAAAAGATGGCCGAAGAGTGCAACATGATTCTGGTGAGCGGCAGCACCTCAGCCGGCGTCGGCGACATGATCTTTCAGGTTTTGGAGGAAATCGGCGAGCTGATATTTCACGGCGTGAACCTCAAGCCCGGCAAGCCCACCATCTTAGGCCTGATCAATGACAAGCCCTGCCTGGGACTGCCCGGCTATCCTACCAGCGCGCTTACCGTCTTCTCCTGCCTTGCTGCGCCTGCCATTCGCGCCGCTTTAGGCCAAAAGCATTCCCGAAAAAAGGCGGCAGGACGGCTGGCCGGGTCGTTGCGGTTGGAAGGCCGCCGCCAGATGCTGGCCGTGGGCCTATCCGGTCAGCTGGTCTATCCTGTGGACAAGGGAAGCGGCTCCATCACCACCCTGGCCGGGGCAGATGGAGTTATCGACATCCCTTCAGGCGTCGAGTATCTGGAGAAGGGCGAGAAGGTAGAGGTGGAGCTCTTCAGTGAGATGGAACCTGCCGATCAGGTGGTGGCGGGCGAAAACACTCTCCTCCTGGAGAAGCTGGCTGAGAGGGTGCCCTGGCGTATCGTGCTCCTGAATACCGGCTCGGTGCAAGCCAGGCTCTATCTGGAGGATGGTGTGGCTGATCTGGCCTGCATTTGCGGCCCTGGCGCAGCAGCAGAAGGGATGAAGCTGATCTGGAGCTCCAAAAGAGAGCTGGGCCTGGTCTTCCGGGATGCTGGTGCATTGTCGGACCCGGGCAGGACGCACATTGTGGGATGGCACCGGGACTTTGCCATGCATGCCGCATTTGAGCAACACCTGCAGGCCTTGGGCCTCTCTCATCCAAAGTATATGCGACTAGCCAGGACGCATTCGGCTGTAGCTGCGGCCGTTGCCTCCGGCCGGGCGGATGTGGGCTTTGCAGAAAGGCAGGCCGCGATTGATGCGGGCCTGGGCTTCAGGCTCCTCGGGCATGATGAGATAAAACTTCTGGCCAGGCCAGAGAATGTTAGCGATGCCCGGGTCAAGTTCCTTGTTTCTGCTCTTTCTCAGGCGGGAGGGGCTTGAAGGTCCTCATCCTTCGCTCATAATAGCTGAGAGGATGACGAACTCTCCGGCATAGCTCGTCTTCGCCTGGGCAGTTGCCGTAGGTGGCCATGGTGGCACAGGCCGGAGGCTTGTAGCAGGTGCCGGATGCTCCCGCGATGTGTTCCACCTGGTATCGCGTCTTCTCCTCGTCAAAGTCCGGGCTGGTGTTGAAGAGAGATACGACCTCAACGGTCGTCATATTGATCTGCAAGAGAAAGCTGACCAACGCAAAGCGCGCACTGTGGGCCAGGTTGGTGCCTTTGGCAACATCTGCGAGCATCTTCTTGATGCAGGGCGGAAAGGCTCCCTCCTCCACCTTGCCGAGATCCACCTTGTCGCGAGCTCTTATAATATCGAGCTGTTCTTTGAGCGGCCCCAGGTATTCCTGGAGAGTGGCGCAAGTCTTCTCGTCTACGGGCAAAGGCAGCCCTTTTAGGATCTTCGTCCGGGCAGCTTCTTCCATGATTCTTTTCAGCTCTTCTTCTGTAATGGTGAGGTAGCCCTGGGAGAGGTCCTTGTTCGTCAGTTTCCATTTAGAGCTGTGCATGCTGTGCGCCGCCCGAATATACTCGGAAAAATGAATCTTATAAGGACCCGGTCCCTGAGGATGAAGCCCCAGGTCGTTCGCGATTGCCGTCAGTCCCTCTTTATCATTTTGCATCCTTTTATAGGCCAGTTTTGCCTCGGCCAGGGCATAGCGGCGCAGCAAAATGGAGTCGCCAAGGCATGAGACCATGACTCTGGCCAGGGGATATGAGAGAAGTTCCGTCAAAAGCTCAGCATCCGTATTGGCCGCACTTTCCGAAATAGTGCCGCTGATCGACTCTGCTACCCTTTGCGCGGCCCGGCCTCGTACCGTCTTAAAAGAGGTTTTGCAAAGGAGGCTTTCTAAAGAGTAGCCGACCTTTCGCACCTGATCTGCAGCATCTTCTGTAAATGGGTAATCGGAGATCCTCATTCCTGTTCAATTCTGGGCGCCAAAAGGTAATTGATCTCCACATGCTGGCCGAGCTTGAGGTGAATACGCAGCGGGTAGTCTATGCCCATCTCCAGTGTGACCTCGCCCGCCTTGCTTATGGATTTGGACATGTCTTCCAGATAGTCCAAAGAGAACAGGCTCCTAGCCTCTCCGGGCTTCATGCCCAAAAGCTCAGTGCTGGGAATCTTTAGCTTGAGCGAATCGATGTCTCCTTTGGCTTCCATGTAAAAGCCCTCATCTGAGACGCCCAGTATTACATGATCGCTGACCTTTTCTGCCGCTTTTACCGCCCTGCGTAGCTCCACACCCGACAGTGTTACATGAGCCGGCAGATCCAGCTCGGGTATGCGCGGTTCTTTGCGGATGGCAGTGGGATCGATCAGGCTTAAGGTGTATGAGAGGGATCCCACTCCAATCATCAGCTTGTGGCTCTCTTCTTCCAGCTCCAGTTGAACATTTTCGCCCTTATCAGCCATGCTCAGCACATCACTGAGCCGAACCAAGTCTATGCCGATTTCACAAGCATCGGCTTTGAAGTATTCGAAGGCCTGATTGCCGATCTGAAGCGATACCATAGCCACGTTTGCGGGGTCTACTGCCTTCAGTTCCAGGCCGTTTTCCGATATGGAGAACTTGACCTCATCCACCAGAGAAGAGACTGAATCGATTGCATCGCGCAGAGTTTCTGCGTTGATTACTGCCTTGAACATTCCTTGAGCCTCATTCATCAGGACCGTTTTATATTTAATATAGTTGATGCTTAGTCATACTCTCGCCAGGTTCTGTTGCATTTGGTGCAGCGGAAGAAGCGAACCTCGCTCTCATCAGCAGAACGAAGCTGGCGAAGCCACCAGTATGCGATATTATTACCGCACTCCGGACACCTGGAATTGGTAGTAGGCAGGCCCGACGACTCTTGCTCTAAGACCGGCACTACGCGATCCAGCTGCTTGGTCTTGCTGACCATGGATTCGCCTGTGGTTTTCGGTATCTTGTGGCCGCACTTTCTGCAGACCATCATGCCGTCCTTGGGCATCATCATGCTCTTACATTGGGGACAAAACTCCATCGGTATGAAGTAAACCACTCGTCATATTAAAGTTTCCCAGCATCCTTAGTGATAATGAGGCACGATATGAGCACAGCGATTAATGTGATATGTTTGGATCGCCCGGGAATGCTGCGCGACATCGCCGGCGCGGTGGCCAAAAGGGGCGGCAACATCGTATACACTCAACAGTTTGTTGTGGAAAGAGGCATGAACCGTGGCAAAGCCTCGGTTTATATGGAGATAGACTGCCCGGCCGAGGATGTTTTAGGGATCGTAGAAGAGCTTGCCTCTTTTGATTCCATCTTCGAGGTCACCATTCACGAGCCTTTCGATAAGATCTACGGCTCCAGGGTGATCATCATAGGCGGCGGTGCCCAGGTGGCCCAGGTCGCGGTGGGTGCTGTGAGCGAGGCCGACCGGCATAATCTGCGAGGTGAGCGCATCAGCGTGGATACCATTCCTCTGGTGGGAGAAGATGCTATCGCTGATGCCGTGAGCGCGGTGCGCCGGCTGCCGCGCGCCTCTATCCTGGTATTGGCCGGAGCCCTCATGGGCGGACGCATCACGAAAGAGGTGAAAAGGCTACAGGAGGAAGGGATACCTGTTATTGCCCTGAAGATGGCCGGCTCGGTCCCCGAGCAGGTGGATCTGGTAGTAACAGATCCCATCCAGGCGGGCACCTTTGCGGTAATGCATATAGCCAGCACCGCGGTCTTCGATATAAGTCGCGTGCGGGGCCGGGAGTTTTAGCTCTTGAGGATCCCGGCCAGATCCACAAGTTTCTCGCCGGAGAAAAGCTCCTCTACCGTGTAGAACTTATCATCCGCCTGAAGCACGGGCGCAGAAAGGGTGAATACCCCGTTAATGCGCAGCTCCGTGAGGGCCTCGGGGGTGCTCATATCCTGGTTCTCAAAAGAGATGCCTGCCTTTCTCAGTGCCGCTTTGAGCTGTTCGCATTTGGGGCAGGAAGGCGTGGAATATATTATGTACTTCAAAGGGATACCTCTTGTTTCAGCGCAGTGCTCTCGGATAGGATTTCGTAGCCCAGGTAGCATACCCTCTCTCTACTGCCTTATCAGCACATTCCGTGCAGCAGGAGAAGTTGGCCATGTACTCTGTGCCCTCCATTTCATGCTCAAAGACTTGGTTACAGGTAAATCCCGAGACTCGCCTGAAATCAAGGCCCTTGCCGAATTCGTCATTCTCCGCCTGGGTGGGGCGCTCCACTACGACCCAGTCTCTGGGAAGAAGTACGGGCAGCGTGGCCATGTTCATACCGCATCCACAGGGTCCATAAACATCTTCTAAATCTTTGTAAATAATAGCCTTACATACCTGCTCGCTCATCGTCCGCTCCTCTCTTGCTAATCTTATTAGTGGCGCCCTAAATAACATTTCCCATCCGCTTTTTGGATTTTTCCCCTCTTCTGGCCTTATTTTTCAAATAAACCCTAATAATGAAAACCTTTGCCCAACAAAAATTATATATGGAATTGCAGGTGAATAGGCTGGTTATTCTGGCTTGTAGTACTCGAAGACGCAAATCTTGTCTCTTCTGGCTGCAAAATCCGGATTTATGAGGTGTACGAAAAATGCCGATACTTCCTGTTGCCCCTGTGAGCAGACTCATCCGCGAGGCGGGGGCTAAGAGAGTGAGCGAAGGCGCGAGGGATGCGCTGGCAGAGGTTCTAGAAAGCTATGGCTTAGAGGTAGCCCGTGAGGCGGTCGGCTGGGCAAATCACGCCAAGAGAAAGACAGTCAAGTCCGAGGATATCAGAGAGGCAGTCAAAAGAGTTAAACCCCCCTTGGTCTCTGAAAGGTAGATCGATGGCATTAGATTACCGTGCTCTAGGCCTGATATGCGGCATTGAGATTCACCAGCAGCTTGACACAGCCAGTAAGCTCTTCTGCGGCTGCCCCACCAAACATCGGGAGGTGGAGGAGTCCAATTTCGAGTTCTTCCGGTATTTGCGACCCTCGCGAAGCGAGCTTGGCGAGATTGATCGTGCCGCTCTAGAAGAGGTCTTGGTTACGCGAAGGTTTCATTACAAGTCCTATGACAGCACCTGTCTGGTAGAGGCGGATGAGGAGCCGCCCAGGGAGATAAATGCTGAGGCCCTCGAGATATCCCTGGTCATTGCCCGGTTGCTCAACATGAAGATCGTGGATGAGCTGGAGACCATGCGCAAGATGGTGATCGACGGCTCCAACACCTCCGGCTTCCAGCGCACCGGCTATGTCGGCTCGGACGGCAGCATCGAGACCGCAGAGGGCGCTGTGGGCATAAGCATCCTCAGCCTGGAGGAGGAGGCGGCGCGCATCATCGAGGACAGAGGTGACAGCGTGGTCTACTCACTGGACAGGCTAGGCATTCCTCTGGTGGAGATCGGCACGGCTCCTGATATAGTCTCTCCGGCGCACGCCCGTGAGGTCGCATCTTATCTGGGAATGATCCTGCGCTCTACCGGTCGCGTGAAAAGGGGCCTTGGTACCATTCGCCAGGATGTAAATGTCTCCATCAAAGGCGGAGCGCGCGTGGAGGTTAAGGGCGTTCAGGCCCTGAATTTGGTCGATAAGGTGGTGGAGTTTGAGGCTCTTCGCCAGGTGCGGCTGCTGGAAATAAGGGATGAGCTGGCCCGTCGCAGGGCATCGGTTGATGCTGCGGTTTGGGATGTATCAGGTATCTTCGCGGCTACCGGCTCCAAGGTGCTGGCCCGCTCCCTTAAGAGTGGTGGCGTGGTCTTGGCCTGTCGGCTGGCAGGTTTTGCCGGACTGGTGGGCCGGGAGATTCAGCCCGATCGCCGGCTGGGCTCAGAGATGTCGGACCGAGCCAAAAGAGCCGGTGTGGGCGGGATATTTCATACTGATGAACTTCCTGCATATGGCATAACGCCCGCGGAGGTCGAGGCCGTGCGCTGCCAGCTCGCGGCAGCCGAGAGCGACGCCGTGATCATGGTCACCGGGCCGCGGGAAAGGGCGGACAAGGCACTACAAGCCGTACTGGTTCGAGCTCGTGAGGCGCTGGCCTTTGTGCCTGAGGAGACGCGCCGGGCTCTGCCCAACGGCTGCTCGGAGTATATGCGGCCCCTGCCCGGATCAGCCCGCATGTACCCGGAGACGGATGTGCCCGCGGTGGTGATCACGCAGGAGATGCTGGATGGTCTGAAGATGCCCGAGCTTTTTGCAGATAGATCGAAACGCTATCAGAAGGATTACGATCTGTCCGCAGAGCAGGCTCGCGTCATGGCCGCTTCCCCCAACTATCCGCTCTTTGAGGAAATTATGAAGACGAATCTTTCTGGCTCCATTGCCGTCAGGGCTTTGGAGACCATTCCCATTGAGCTGGCCAGAGAGGGGGTAGCTGTCTCCAATCTGACTGAGCAGCATTACAGGGCCTGCTTTGCTCTTGTCAGCCAGGGTCGCGTGGCCAAAGAGGGCCTGACGGGTCTGATGCGTGCCCTGGCCGCGCATCCGGAAATGGCGGCAGATGAGGCTGCTGCTGCTGCGGGCCTGGCGGGCGTGGATGAGGAAGAGGTGGAGAAGGCCGTGCGGGCAATTGTGGCCAGCAAGGTTGATCTGGTGCAGAGCAAAGGCGAGAGGGCCGCAGCACCGCTGATGGGACTGGTTATGAAGGAATTGAGGGGCAAAGCCGATGGCAGCATTGTGAGCGCCATATTGAAGAAGGAAATACAAAATATACTCAGTCAGTGAGCCCCGAAAAACCCGATATGCTCCTCTGGGAGGAGACGCTGTTCAAGGATAGGGATCTGTTCGAGTTAGATCACCTGCCCGAGCACTTCCTGCACCGGGAAGATCAGATGAACAGCCTCAAATTCTGCATCCGTCCGGCTTTGCAGGGGGCTCGTCCCGTCAATGCCCTCTGCCTAGGTCCACCCGGCACGGGCAAGACCACAGCTCTTTTCAAGCTCTTCGAGGAGATCGAGGCCCATTCTACAAAAGTCATTCCTGTTCATGTCAACTGCCAGATGGACTCCACCAAATATTCTGTATTTTATCAGATCTACAAAAAGATCTTCGATCATGCGCCTCCTTCCAGCGGCATATCCTTCAAACGCATCTTCGAAAAGGTGGCCCAGGCTGCTGCAGACCAGGATAAAGTGCTGATGGTGGCTTTAGACGATATAAATTATCTCTTCCACGAAAAGGAGGTGGATCACGTCTTGTACTCTCTCTTGCGGGCCCATGAGACCTGTCCCGGTGCCCGGATGGGTGTGATCGGAGTTATGAGCGAGCTTGCCTTGAACTACGTTCTCGACCCACGCGTGGTCTCCGTCTTCCAGCCGGAAGAAATCATCTTTCCACTCTATGCCCGATCGGAGATACGCGACATCTTGAGCCGCCGGGTGCAGATGGGCTTCTATCCCGGCGTGATGGCCGATGATGTCCTGGAGGCGGTTGTGGACTGCACAGAGAGGTCCGGGGACCTGCGGGTGGGAATTGACCTTCTCAAGAGGTCCGGCCTATCTGCGGAAAAGCGTGCCTCTAAGAGCGTCTCGCTTGTTGATGTGGCCGGTTCTTGCGATCGCTCCCGCCTGGTTCACCTCACCTATGCCCTGAAATCACTGAAAGATGATGAGCTGGTTGTGCTGCGCCTGGCTGCAGAGCAAAAAAGCTGGCGCGCAGGCGAACTATTTGCTCGCTTTCATGAGCAGAATGATGCGGGATACACTCGTTTTCATGAGATTCTCAATAAGCTCGATTCTATCCGGCTGATAAACGCCGATTTTACAGGGGCGGGGGAGCGGGGCCGAAGTCGCGTCATCAGTGTGCGCTATGAGCCTGAGGAGATCTTAAGCCGACTGGGTCCATGAACGCTGGGTTATGATTAATTGAAAAAGATATCTATATAACTCCATTTGTTTGTATCTTCTCTATATAGATCATATAGGCAAGGGCTTTAACCCGTTAATGCATTTTGCCATGGCGTATGGATCGGCCCAGGATAAAGATGCCTCGCAAATACGGGGATATGTTCGTAGAGGCTTTGCTATTCATGTCTGCCATCGCCTCCATCCTCATTATGCTTCTCATCTTCTACTTCCTCATTCATGAAAGCCTCCCTGCTTTTTCACAACTTGCATCTTCTCTCTGTT
>JALNZQ010000314.1 GCA_023229165.1 Methanothrix sp. | reverse complement strand
CACAATAATGGTCATAATTATAACATGCTTTTCCTATTCCTTCTCTTGGCTTCATTATTGGATTATAGGTTTGTTTTCCTTTATAAAAAACACAAATGTCTTCATGATATTTCATAGGTCTATATTTTGCCGAAGACATTCCAGTTGGTACATTTTTATTCCATACTAAACAATATTTAAACATCTCTCTATTAGAGTTAATAAGGGCAGTTGTAAATGGTTGAGATGAAAATAAAATGATATTACCTTTACATATTCTATTATATTCTTTCCATAATAAATCAAATGGGATTAATACATCCCATGAACAAGAAGTCATATTATAAGGTAAGTCACATAAAATCATATCTATATATTGATCTGGAATAGCTTTCATTCGTTCTAGACAATCATCGTGGATTAGTTGCATATTAAACCTACTTAAAATTTTTATCAAATAAATCTGATATTTCTGTTATTTTATTAAAACATTGTATGATCACAAAGAACAATAAAGCTCAATCAAATGCACAAAAATGCATCTAAGTGTTTATTACCGTCTATCACCCATTTCTGAGTGTAGTGATCATGAAGAATGGATTTAACTTTATCCTTAGACATAGGTTTAGGAATATAATGAGATCCAACTTTATTAAGCAATTTGGCTTTCAGAACGTCATCAGCCATTCTATTTTCAATTAAACACGCTGAATGTACATCAGCATCCATAGTAAACTTACATTCAGTACAGGAGAAAGTTTCTTGTGTTTTTCTATTCTCTTTTGTTATGTTTCCACAATCACAAGCAATAGAAGTAAAACAGGACTGAACAAAAGATACGTTTATGCCTTTCTTATTAGCTATTGAAGAAACAATATTCTTTAAATCTGTGAGATTTAATAGTTTAACGAGTCTAGAATACTTAAATCCCATAAAATCATCAGAACGAGAAAAGGATTTAGCAAAAGAACCTAAGTCTTCCATAACAATATGATTTTTACCTGCTTTTATAGCTAAGTCAACCAACTCTCTTGATTTTCTTTTCAACATATCCTTGATACGAGTAATGCATTTCTGTTGAGTTTTATAATCTCTAATAGAGAATGTTGTATTAAGGTTTAATTCTTTTTTTCTTTTGGTTTTTTCATCACATTTTTTGATCCATTTAATATAGTCATCAAAGAGATCTCTATCGAAATCAATTTTAGTTCCTGTAGACGTAGCAAACAGATTATTTTTAATATTAACATCTACACCAAGATAATTTTCTGTATCAGGTAGAATTTCTTCTTCAACGTTTTTAGAGAGCACGATTCTAATGGTTTTTTTCTTTTCAAAGCAGACTGTGTAAGATGTTATTTGCTGGTTTTTAGACGTGATTTTTGTCTGATAATCTTCAATATTTCCGTGATATTTTTTATTGTGTTTAACAGGAATAAAGAGTTTACCAGTATCAGTGTTTTGTGCCCCAAAAGTAATGATCCCACCAAAGGTGCTTCTCTTATTGTTATTTCGCTTTAACAATGGACCATGTAGCTCATTACACGATGTATAGGAAAGTGAAACATAATTAATCGGATGTGCTATTAATCTACTAACGACTCTTTCACGAATATTTTTTACTAGAGTAGTAATTCTTTCAGGATATTTATCGTAATAAAACAATACTGTTTTTCTAAACTCGTTAATTTTTTCTTTATCACTTTTATTTGTTCTTAAAAACTCTATTAAATTGGGACTCCAGTACTTACAGAGATAAGAAATTGCTTTAGTAAAGTTGGTGTATTTCATGTTGAGGTGAATAGAGTTAATATCACCTTTTTTGTGGATACTCGTGTTCTTTTTATAATAGTCGAACTCTATATTGTCTTGTATTTTTATACTGAGTTGTTTTTTATATGTATTAATTTTATTTTCATAAGAAGTGAACGTGGTTGATATCGCATGGCTGATATCTTGACTATTACAACATTTTATAGATTTCCTGAAATCATTTATCCAATCAAACTCAGTTAAGTTTGCATATTTATTGAAACTTTCTATAGAAGAACAGACTGTTGTTGAAATTTCATTCCTAAAATTACGTAAAGCAACGGCTTTATCAAGAAGCATTCTGTACTTCGTGGTATTTAAGTCTTTACAATAATAGGAATAAGATTTATGTGACATTATTCATTCTTTTACTTTAATATATAAATTATATTATTTTATCTTGTTTTTTATTACTTTTTATTATATATTTGTTGCTAGTAGAATGGCGTTATCATATTCCACACTGCTGTACAAAAACATGGAATTATAAACAATATCCTCTACTTTATATACTACACATGGAATCCAATTTGTCTTTTTATTACATTCTATTTTAATAATTAATTTACAAATTTTTGACAATGAAAATTTTGAATATGAAGATCTTAATTCATGGCCGTGTATATAAGAAAATTTATTATTAATATTTTTATTATTTTTTATCATTTTTTTTATCATATTTTTTAGTTTTAAATATTTGAACAATACTTTCAACAATATTAACAAAAGACCAACTAATAATACATGTTAAAATTATTATGCCTATCCATTGATTTTGCGATAATTTTAATAAAAATTCATATAAGTTCATATTTTTATCCTTTATTTATTAAACACTTTATAAGTAAGATTATTGAATTTCATTAATAATTTGAGGATTTTCTTGTACAAATGTATATACGGCATCACCAAATACTGTATCATTAAATCCCCAATCGATTGCTATATTTTGAATATGTTCCGGTAATTGTAAAAATAGTTTT
>JALNZQ010000068.1 GCA_023229165.1 Methanothrix sp. | reverse complement strand
CCAGGTTTGCGCCCGCCAGTGCCTCCGGCAGGCTGGCATAGGTGCGGGCCATCTGCAAGACATCCCTGGCATGCGAAGCCATGGCCGATCCGAAGTCCTCGATCTTACAGGGATTGACCAGCACCAGATCATGAAAGCCGAAGTTCTTCATGGCCCTGGCCACGGAGCCCACATTACCATCGTAGAGGGGCTCTACCAGGACGACCTTCAGGTTCATCGATCTTATCCCTTTGACACACCCAGCGGCACCAGCCGAGCTACCTTGGTGGCGATGCCCAGGTTATGCACTACGTCCACCACATCGCCCGAGGGCTTGTAGACCTGAGGGGCCTCCTCGGCCAGCATGCCGGGAGAGGTTGACTTGACCACGATGCCGTCTCTGTTCAGGGCGGCTTTCACATTCTTGCCGGTGAACTGCCTGAGGGCCTGGCTTCGGCTCATGACTCTGCCCGCGCCGTGACAAGCGGAGCCGAAGGTAAGTTCCTGGGCCAGGTCGCTGCCGCAAAGAACGTAAGAGGACGTTCCCATGCTGCCCGGTATGAGCACCGGCTGGCCTATGCCTCGGTAGGAGTCGGGCACCTCGCTTCGGCTGGGGCCGAAGGCCCGCGTGGCACCTTTGCGGTGCACATAGAGGCGCTCGCGTTTTCCGTTCACCTCGTGCTCCTCGATCTTGGCCACATTGTGGGCCACATCATAGACCAGATCGAGCTTTGATCCGGGGAAATATCTCTCGAAGACCTCTCGCGTCCAGTGGGCGATGATATGCCGGTTGGCCCAGGCGTAGTTGGCGGCACAGACCATTGCCCCGAAGTAATTGTCGGCCTCGGGCGAGCCCAGGGGTGCGCAGGCCAGTTGCTTGTCGGGAATCTCGATGTTGTACTTTTTCACGGCCCGGGATAGAACCTCCAGATGATCTGTGCATATCTGATGGCCGGCTCCACGCGAGCCGCAGTGGATCATAACCGTAATCTGGCCCTTGAAGAGGCCGAACTGCTTGGCTTTAGCCTCATCAAAGATCTCCTCCACCCTCTGAATCTCCAGGAAGTGATTGCCGCTGCCTAAAGTGCCCAGCTGGGGCCGGCCGCGTTTGCGTGCCTTTACGCTCACCTGGGCCGGGTCGGCTCCCGGCATGTGTCCGCTTTCTTCGCAGTGGGACAGGTCGGCCTTCTCGCCGTTCCCCTCCTCCACCGCCCATTTGGAGCCGTTGGTGAAAACCTCGGTGAGCTGCTGGTCGCTGGCATGCAGTCGGCCCGTGGCTCCCAGGCCGGAGGGGATGGCCTCAAAGAGAGCATCGATGAGGGTATTGATAAGCGGCTGCACGCGGCTCGCCTGCAGATCGGTGCGCAGCAGGCGCACGCCGCAGTTGATGTCAAATCCCACTCCACCAGGGCTGATGATGCCATCCTCCTCGCGAAAGGCAGCCACGCCGCCGATGGGAAAGCCGTAGCCCAGGTGGGCATCGGGCATGGCCATGGAGTATTTGACAATGCCAGGCAGGGTGGCAACGTTGGCCACCTGATCGACTGTTCCCGGCTCTACCATATCCCGTAATGCCGCAGAGACAAAAATTCGTCCCGGCACGCGCATGCCCGGCCGGTAGCCGATGGGCACCTCGTAAGTATTATCATTGATCTTGTTGATATCTGCCATAATTACACGTCCAAAATAACCTGAATGCACCACACGTCATTCTTCTTGATGCCGAACTTGTGCCGGGTGATGGCCTTGACCTCATTCTCGAAGGCATGTCGCTTGAGGTCTATCCTCTCACCGCCAATCTCTGCCTGAAGCTTCCAGGGTTCTGTCCGATCTTGCTCTATCTTGATGGAAAAGGTGGCGAAGACCGCCGATTCCGTCTCGAAGAGGAAGACGATCTCGGAGAGCCATTGGTAGGCCAGATCCTCCAGATCAAAGGCCTCCAGCTCCACCTTCCAGGTCTCTTTGACGGTTATCGTGGCTGGATCCACCATGGATTTGAAGAGGGCGGCAGCGGCATTAGAGAGCATCTCCTCCGGCGTTTTTCCATAGGCTCGAAACTTTACGTCGGCGGTGTGCTCCAGGTACTCGAAGGGAATCATCTGATAGTAATTGGAGCCGCCAGGCATTAAAGCATTGCCAGTGTGCACGCCAGCGCTTGGGCGGAGACAATCCGGCCTGCGTCCTGCAGTCTGATGTATATTATTCGCAGGGCTTTGTGCAGGCTTCTCTTAGCAATCGCAATTGGGTCGCTTATAGTTCATCTCATCTAAAAGAATTGATATACTCAAAGCACCAAGCTACTGTGCAAGAATAAATACTGAAGGTGACAGGAATGATCAGACAGACCAAGTCTCTTTCAATGGGGATTGTATTTTGCTTTTTATGCTTGTCGGGTCTAAGCATTGCCCAAGATTTCCCCTTAGATAGTGGAAATGCCGATTGTGCCGATCTGGTCACTGCTGGCCAGAACGATGTGGCTTTTGGCTGTTTCGGGCGCGCAATCGAGGCGGACCCAACCTCAGCCTTCGACTGGGCTGGTCAAGGGGACGTCATGAATAACATTGGATATTATTATCAGGCACTGGTATATTACGAAATGGCATTAAATCTCGAGCCAGACTCTTCTAATATACTAACGAGCAAAGGCCGAACTCTCACCCGTCTGGGCAAATATGATGATGCATTGGATATCTTGGCCCAGGCATTGGACCTGAATCCTGATAATACATATACCTGGGAAAGTATAGGTGATGTTTACACCGAGCTTGGTGATACCGATAAGGCAGATGCCGCATACGCCAGATCAAAGCCCACAAAGCCTGCAACGCAGCGCAAGTCAGTTGATGACTACCTTTCCAGCGGTCGCGAAGCTGCCAGTAGTCACGAAGAAGGAATCTAAAGGGATCAGAGGAACCTGATCCCTTTTGGCATCTTACCAATACGTTTTTGGAATTCCTCAGGCCAATTAACAGGATCCAGGCCCTTCTGGCTCAGCAATGCCGAGGCCCAGCGTTCCAGGCCTACGCCGCTGCATCCCGACCAAAGGGCTTCGCCTGACTGGGACTTCACTGTGAAGCCCTTGGGATACTTCTCGCCATTGACGGACAGATTTTGAAACTCAATCCAGTTGCCGTTGTAGGGCAGCACGGCCTCGTAGTCCACAGTTCCTGCTCCGGACATCTCTGAGAGGCCCGTCTTTCCTTCCTGGGCCATGAACCAGGGCGTAACCCAGGCCGTCCTCCAGTGCAGCTCCAGGATATCCTCGAAGATGTGCTTGTAGCAGGCCTTCAGCTTCTCAGCTTCAGCCAGCACCTGTTCGCGCGTCCCCAGCCACACGATCTCTATCCTGTGAAACTCATCCACGCGTTCGATGCCGTGAATGCCCCCGGACTCGTAGCGATGAGAGGTTCCGGATCGGTCGAAGACGGTGATTGGCATCTCTTCGCTCGGCAAGGTCATGCCCTGCAGAAATCCCCAGAACGTAGGGCACTGGGCATAGCACATGCCTCCGATGGGCAGGTCGATCTTCTCTTTGACCAGTTCGAGGGGCACCTCATGGGTGACCTTGTAGTAGTCCATGACCTCTTCCCAGAAGGCAGGATCGCGAGTCTTGGGTGGGCAGACGAAATAGATCTCCGGGTAAACGCCCTGGGCGTGGCCGCTCTTCTTCCAGACATCCCAGGTGTCTAGCTTTGGGAAGATCATCTCGCGATAGCCCAAAGGCCCCACGATTTCTTCCAGCACAATTTTCTCGAAGGTGCGAAAGACATGCGTCGCCTCCGGTCCGTAGATCCACTGGCCTCGGCTCGAGCCGTGCTTGATCCAGCCCGCCTTTTGCATCTCCTCAGTGGGATCGCGAGTGAACTTGGGCGGGCGCGGCGCGCTCTCCCAGAGCAGCTCCCAGTGCTCGGTCTTGCCTCCATAGCTGCTTTGCAGTTTCTCTTCCAGAAGGCTGATTATCCTATCAGGTATGCGATTTTCCATCTCCGACTGGCCCAAGGCTCCGCCGGGGCCCACATCCAGAGATAGATGCAACCGTCCACCCTCAAATTTAATCTCCCGAACATAGGGTATCTTGTGCTTGATGGTCCTCTCCGACTCGACCTCTATCTCGAATTTGTTTACATCCAGGCCGCGCACGCCGATACGAAATTCTTTTCCCAAAAGCTCGGACAGCGGCCGGCGCAGCCTGAGAAGCGCATCATGGGCTCGCACAAACCTGTCGCTGTCAATGACCAGATCGATTTTGCTGCCGGACAGGCTCCATGCTGTTATCTTGGCGCCCTGGCCAACAGGTGCGCCCTTCTGCAATATGGGCCCGGCGTTGCCAAAGAAGTCTGAAACGGCCGCCTTGGCCTTTTCCGCATCCGCGCTCAGCCGGAAGCTTGCCTCCAAATGGAATTTCATCTCTCCTCCGTGCAAGATATTGTCTCTTCCGCTATTTTAATGTTCATCAGTAGATCGTCAACTGTGGAGAGCAGAGTGCCTATCTTTTCTGTGGAGAATTGCAGGCGAAGGCGGTCGTCATCTATCATAAGACTCATATTGGGCAGGTTATCGGGCTTCACCGCCAGCGCCACAGTTTCCGCTTGCTTTCCCCAAAAAGTCAGGCTGGCCCATGTCACGGCGCATCCTCTACCGCTGGCGCACCTTCTGCAGCTTTATGCAGTTGCTCTCCCACAATCTCGTCCAGAATGGCCAGGAACCGATCCTCAGTGCCCGGTGGGATCGAAGCGCCACTGGCGATGGTGTGCCCTCCGCCCATTCCGCCTACGGCCCCTGCGGCCTTCCGAAGAGCAATGGATAAGTCAAGGCCACTGGATATGAGCGGCTTGGTTCCGCGGGCCGATATCTTGACCATATCGTCCTTATGATTCAAGGTGATGAGCGGCAGGTCCGCAAATAAATACCGGATTCCCAGTCCCGACACAATAGCCCCTGCTTCCATATTTACCATCTTGAGGTAGCGAATGTTCGTTAGCACCTGATTTTGCTCTCGCAGCATGCCAATCTCTCTTCGGATATGGCCTTTGTATTCTTGGGCCAGGCTTCTGGCCTGCTCAAGTGCGCCAGTATCGCGCAGGCACAGTGTCAAGCCCAGACCTGGAACATCTCGATTGCCGCAAGCATTGAGAAGCTCTACCATTTCCAGGGAGTTTTCCACCACCTCGTGCTTGAGGCGGATGGCCTCCCCTATGATTGAATCCGCGGCAAAGCTTCCTTGCATAAGTAATTTCAAGGTTAAGGCAGTGCATAATTTAGCCAGGTCATCTCTTGCCAGGCTCTCTACATTGCCATTTATCTTCAAATCATCTAAAAATTGGCGGGTTTTTTCCGTGTCGCCGGTAGAGTCCAAGAGCGGCTCTATGCTGCTCTGGAAAACTTCCTCGATCGGGCCGTCTTCAGACATCTTCAGGCCGGCTTTCAACTCTATGGCTCCGCATGCGATGGCCTCTTCCAGGATGGTTTTATTCGCTCCGGTCATGCCCTGCCGGTCACCCATGGCACCTACTAGTGCCAAGCCGGATAGATCCGCGTTCTCGCCCATGTGGCGCACCACAGAATATACGGTGCCGGCAGCAGACAGCTCAAAGGCCCCATCTATGCCGAAGAGATGGGGGTTGAGGTGCATGCATTCCAGCGTGCCCACGGGCCGATGGTGGTCCAAGACGAAGCAGTCATCTTTGACGCGGGAGACTAGATCCGGCTTGCCGCTGCCCATATCGCAAAAAACCACCGGCCCCTCCAGCCCGGCAAGCACGGACTCATCCAGCCGGTTTAGCAGAGATGCCTGAAAAGGTATCCCTGCGCGCAGGAGGGCACTACAGATCAGCCCTGCGGATGTGATCCCGTCCGCGTCATTATGCGAGATCACGCGCATGCTGTCGCATTGCATTATCGATCTGGCAATAGCCTCTGCAGCTTTGTCCAGCCGCTTCATGAGATGAGGATCTCAGCCGTCTCAGGCGAGTAAGTCCAATCCGGCGCCAATCGCCCGGAGTCATGATAGTATTTTACCAATCTTCGAACCTTGTTCTCGGTGAGGTGCAGGGATCTCTTGTTATGGACGTCCTTCTTGTTGGCCTTGATGTGCTTGCGGACGTGCAGAGCTTTCCTCATCAGATTGGTGAGATCCTCTGGGATATCAGGCAGGACTTTGTTCTCCTTCAGGAAGCCGGTTATGTTCTTGCCCAAGACTAATTTGGTGCTGGGCACTCCGTACTGATCTCGCAGGGTGAGGCCAATGCGGCTGGGAGGCATGCCGCTCTCGTGCAGCTTCATGATTGTCTTTTCCAGCTCCTCGCTGGATACATCGGACCACGCGGGTACTTTAGCAACCGTGGGTGGTCTGGATCGAGAGGAGCCCTTTTTTCTGCTGTGCATTTTAGCCATCTTTATAGTCCTCATTAAATTTCATAAAGGCGAAGGTATAATGCCCACTGCTAGGTGGGATAAAAAACTTGCGCCGCTCTGTAGGTAACTGATTTATAGGCTGGGTGTTTTTCAAGGCAATGTCATGTTTCCCGAGTATATAAACCAGCTCTTCTATCTGGTGGGCGAAGCGGTAGTACTTTTAGCCGTATTGATCTTGATTTTGTCTATAATAGTATCTTTGCTTGTTCTTTACTCTTTTAAGACAGGCAATTTCTTTGCTGCCCGGTATATGCTTTTAGGCATCGTTCTTCTCGAGAATGTAATAAAGACTCTCTTCTGGATTTCCCGTGCCGATGATTCCATAGTAGATGATGTTGGAGTGCGGCTTCGCAATTACATAAACAACAAGGAGTTCTTGAAGATTCCATGTGCTGAGAGATTAATCTTCATGCCTCAATGTGTTCGCAGCACAGAGTGTCCGGCCAAGCTCACGCCTGAGGGCATAAAGTGCGTGAACTGCGGGCGCTGTCGCGCCGGAGAGGCCAAGAAATATGCAGAGAGCCTTGGTTACCGGTTCTTCCTCGTGCCCGGCTCCAGCTTCATAAAGAGAATGATCAAGAAATATCGGCCGCGAGCTGTCGTCGGAGTCGGCTGCCATATGGAGGTAAAAGAGGGCCTGGATCTCTGTCACCGCCATGGCATACCGGCACGAGGAGTGCTGCTCTTAAAAGCGGGTTGTGTGGCCACGACACTGGACTGGGAGCAGTTCTGCGAGACCATAAAAGAAAAATAACCGCATGCCTAAAAAAATGTACTAAATGGTACTGTTTATTCCATGCTGATGGCTTCGGATGGGCAAGCCTCAATGCATGTCTTGCACTCAGTGCACTTTTCCTTGTTTACAACTGCTATTTCCTCGTCGTCCAAGGCGATGGCTTCTTCCGGGCACTCCTCGACGCAAGTTCCACAGCTTACACATTCCTCTCTGTTAACAACTGCAGGCATTAGTAACTCCTCCAATTTGCCTCACTAGGGCAAATCCACCTGTAAGTATATCCGATATATACCTTTCGTTAGCCTTGTCCGCCTATGCCAGTTCGTTGTATCTTTTTCGGTCTTTCAGCTCCTGGCGTTTGGCGCTGTTCCATCCGCTTACAGCCTGGAGGTATCCGGTAATTCGGCTAATGTGATCCACATCTTCCGATCCGCAGCTCGGGCACTTATCTTCCAGTCCACCTGATACCCTGGCGCATCCCAGGCATACTGTCATATCCCTGCTGAAGGTGAAGTAGCCGATCTGGGTCTCTTTGGCCAGGCGCATTCCAAAGTCCATCAGGCCCTGGGGGTCTGGAGTGGCTTCTCCCATGAAGATATGGAAGATGTTGCCGCCATCGACTATGGGGAAGAAGACATGTTCGTGTTTTGCCCTTTCGAATATGGTCACGTCGGCCCCGGGTGGCAGATGAGTGCCGTTGGTGTAATAGACGGGCAGATCGCGCGTCTTCTGAACATTCTTCTTCACGGCATCGAGGTCGCCTTTGACAACCTTCTCCGCACAGTCCCGGAACTCCTCGTGGATAAGATCGGATACCGCGAATCGCTGGGCGGTGGTTTCCGCGGGTGTACGCGCCAGGGCAATGGTCATGCCGTGCTGCAAAGAGAGTTTTTTGGCGTAGATCTCCATCTCCGTCATGGCCCGTACGGCCAGTTTCCAGGCATCCCTGGACTCATGCATCTGTTTTCCCGTGTGGAACTGCACCATCTCGTTGACGCCCACCACGCCGATGGTATAGACCAGGCCCTCCAGGCCTACGGCGACTGACCCCTTCTCGCCCGTGCGCGGGTCGCGCGGCTGCTGGGTGGCGAAGGGCATGCGGTGGTTCTTGATGATCTGGTTCATCCACTCGCGCTTGACCTTGAAGATCTCCACAGAGGTGTCCATCAGCTCTCGCAGGTACTCGAAGAGCAGCTCATCGTCACCCCTGGCCAGGTAAGCGGCGCGAGGACAGTTGAGGGATACCACTTGCCAGGAGCCCATGGAGAAGTGCTTGCCATCTTTGAAGTATAGCTTGTCCTCAAACTGGCTGTCGCTTTCATGAGTGGCCGCAAACTGATACGCGCAGCACTGGTAGCATGATATTCCCTCGCCTGCACCGCGATAAGCGGGAAGCTGGTTGTCAAAGTATGGTGTGCCGTACTCGGCTGCCAGCTTAAATGTCAGGAGGTAAAGCTGCTGGTAGGTGGGCAGATCCGGATGGGCGGCATTGAAGGCCTCGTCCTCCTTCATAAAGTCCGGCTCAATGCTGATCTCGGGCTTGGGGAAGTTGAAGGGCTTGCCCCAGTAGTCTCCGGCCAGCATGACCTCCATGAGGGCTTTGAAGGCTAAACGGACTTCGCGCTCGAACTGTCCGTAGTTCTTCAGGGGCGCATCAGGTGACGAGCCATTCCAGACTTTTCCAGCGTAAACGGCAGGCTTGTCTCGCCACAGTTTGGGAACTCCCGGCGTGAGCTGCACCGAGGAGAAGACGAGCTGGCCGCCGCGAGCGACCATCATCTGTGTCATCTCGTAGACGAACATCTGCATGAGCTGCACGATCTCGGCATAGCTCTTGCTCTCAAAGTAGGGGGCGATGAAGGTGAGGAAGTTGTAGAAGCCCTGCCCTCCCGCGAAGTTGGTCTGGGCGCTGCCCAGGGCTTTTACAGCGTGCAGCATGGCCACCTCCGGTTTCTTGGCAGGACCGGCAACGCTCGCTTTGGTGCCGAGACCATCGGGCATCAGTCCGTAGTATAAGAAATAGCGCAGATCCCAATCCTGGCAGAATGGCCTTGTCCCGAAGTACTCCAGATCGTGGATGTGCAGGTCTCCGGCCAGGTGGCGGTCGGCAAGATGGGGCGGCAGCAGCAGCAGGTACTGCTCCTTGCTGATCTTGTCTGCCTTCTTCTTGTGGCTGGTCTCGGCATTTTCCTGGAGATTGGCATTCTCCTTGGCCTCAAAGCCCGTACCGATGTCGATGAGGTGGGCATCGTAGACCGGAGTTCCCACGCGGGTGCAGATGTTGCGCCACTCCGTATGGTGCCTCTCTAAGAGGATTACATTCATGATCTCGCGCACGAGCGGGCCGCTCAGGTACTGGACGTTCATCCATCGCACCCGGCGCTCCACCTCTTTGGCGATGTCCTGGGCCTCTTCCACGGTTATGCCCGGCTCTTTGTAAAATTGTTCAGATAGCTTCGTCTCTTTGAGCAGCTGCTTGGCTATGGCCTCTCTATCCCAATCCAGCAGATGGCCGTCCGTGGTCCTAACTCTGGGCATGGCAGAAACGGCCAGCCCTTCCAGGGTCTGCTGCACAATTCTGCTGCTCAACGCCCATCCCCTCTACCATAAAGCAACATAACTCATCATCTCAGTAATCAACTTATTATACCAGTATTTCATCCGTGGTTTATTCGGGTTTCGCTCCAAACTTCATCATAATTTTTCTATAGGTATATCATCTCTGAGTAATAAACTGATCGGCCAAAATCTGCGCGGAAAATATTAAACCCATACGGAAGCGGAGCGAAAGTAATCGATATAACTTTGGGAGCGCGAAAAGCATGCAATACGAAAACTATTTGTCACAAAAAAATCGAGTCCATGTTATTATCTTGTCTGAGGTGAAAAAATAATGAAAAGCAATCACTTTTTAGGGCTATTGGTCCTTCTAACCTTTGCCTTCATCATTTCAGGATGCTATGCGCAGAACGGTTCCGTGCCCGCTTCCCTGGATGGTTCGGTCCAAGCCGATGATTCTCAAAATGAACCGCTGAATACATCCGGTGCCATCGGATTGTCGGACTTGGGAGAGATGCAGCTTTACGAGAATGCAGAAAACAGTTTCACCGTTACTTATCCATCCGGCTGGACCGCTCAAGATGCCGATGCCAACGAGCTGGGAGTGGTAGCCGGCTTCCTGGCTCCTGGGGAGGACATGAACAGTTCTTCTATCTACATAACCTTGCAGGTTGAAAAGCTGCCTGAAGGCATGAATTTGACTTTATCCCAGTATGGCAAGGCGGCATTAAGCAACCTGAAAAAAGCAGTTCCGGACCTGAAGATCCTGGCGGAAAGCGATATTCCCATAGGCGGGCAGCCAGGACATGCCGTAGTCTATAACCTTATGAGCGATGGCTTAGAATACAGAGTTCTAAGAGCCTGGACGGTCCAGGGTGATGCGGCTTACGTCTTCACCTACAACGCTCCCGACGATCGCTACGATGAGTTTGCAAAAGATGCCAGCAAGATAATCGGGTCACTTGAACTGGCCTGAATATATTTTTTAATAAAAAAGGTTATTTAATTATCTCCTCCAATCTCCGGTTCACTTCATCCCAGTTCACAATGTTCCAGAAGGCCTCCACAAACTTGGGCCTCTCATTTTTGTAGTCCAGATAGTAGGCATGCTCCCAGACATCCAGGACCATGAGGATGCGAAACATGGGATAAACGTTCACATTGTGCTTCTCGATCTGCATAATAAGGGGCCTGCCGGTCATGCCGCACCAGGCTAAAGCCGCCCAGCCCGATCCTTCCGTGCTGGCTGCCGCCGCGGAAAACTCCTTCTTGAAGCGCTCGAAGGATCCGAACTCATTCTTCAGGACGTCTGCCAGAACGCCGCCCGGCTCCTTGCCAGCCTTCGCGGCGGGTACCAGATTTCGCCAGAAGAGGCCATGCAGAACATGACCTCCTGCCTGGAAGGACAGCTCTTTTAGGGTGGCTTTCATGTCCATATCGGTTCCCGCCTGGCGAGCCTTATCCAGTCTCTCCAGAATGGCGTTGGCTGCGTTCACGTAGGCGGCGTGGTGCTTGTCGTGATGTAGACGCAGCTGCGCCTCGGAGATAAACGGCTCAAGGGCATTGTAGTCATAGGGTAGCGGTGGCAGGGAATATATTTTTTTATCAGACATAGCTAACATCTCCTCGAGAATAACGGTATGTCTCGGATGACTGACTATT
>JALNZQ010000313.1 GCA_023229165.1 Methanothrix sp. | reverse complement strand
ATCTGGCTCTTTATCTTGTCGGCTTTGCAGCCTTGCACAGTCTTCTGGTCAGCCTGCCGGCAAAGAAGATGGCGAGAAGGCACTTCGGCTCAAAGGTGGACCCCTGGTACACTGTGCTCTTCAGCACTATTGCAGTTATTACTATCCTCCCTCTTGTAATTATGCTAATCCGGTCTCCCGGCCCGGTGCTTTATGTTGTTCCCCATCCATGGATCTGGCTTTTCTTTCTGGCCCAGCTCCTCATGGGAATTGCCACTATGAGGGCTTTCCTGGATGCGCCTCACCGATTCCTGATTCGTGCCCAGCTTGCCAAACCTCAAAGTCCTGATGCATTCGCTCTGGGTATAAAAGGAATCTATTGCTGGATTCGTGATCCTTTCCTGCTGTCCGGCCTAATCCTCATCTGGACCACACCCATTATGACCGAGAACTTATTGTTGGTTTACCTCATAGCCTCTGCCTACCTATTCCTGGGCTCGCTTCATTGGGAGAGCAGGCTTCTCGCTTCGTTCGGCGAGGATTACATCGCTTACCAAAATGAAGTCCCCCGCATGATCCCTCACCGGAACAAAAAGTGGCACGGATGCCGCAGCACCAAAAAATAGCATTAATCCAGCAAATAAAATCCAGTCTAAACAGATCAATTAACTTTAAATCGTTCGCGCACATAATAATATGATTGTATAATTTGGAGTAGGTGAAAGAAATGGCGAGTACAATAGATGAATACAAAAGGCTCTTTCGAGAGGCTCACGTCTCAGACCAGATGAGACTGTTCCAGCTTCACGTAGCAATCTACCTGGTAGTGAACATTATTTGGCTGGCCCTAAACATGATGGGCACGATCACGATTACTCCTGCCTGGGCAATGTACTACTCCCCGGTTGGATGGGGTCTACTGGTAGTTGTACACTACTGGTTCTATGTACGCGGCGCAGAGAACCTGTGCAAGCTTCGGGAAGAGATGGTCGAGGCAAAGATAAGATAGATCCGAACATCGTCTCTACTGATTTGTCTATTTTTCTGCGTGTTTGGTCATCTTGCTGCCTTTTGCCATTTATTCAAATCGAAAACTCTTTGCAGAAGGCCTTGCCGCAATGCCAGGTCCTTTTGCGAAGTAAAATATCCTATAGGCATAATTGGTCATCATCTCCAAAAAGGCGTCGGGTACCAGTGATGTAAATCTGTGGTCCAAGCCGCTCAAGATACGAGAGCAGTCGCAGCAGATGCATGGGACCACTAACCTTTGCAGGTAGAGATGGTCGTTTAAGGATCGTGTCAGTATCTGCAAATGAGCCCACGATGATTTGGAAGGCTCTGCTGCAAAGAGCGATCGGGGGATGCCGCTTGAAGTCCATGATATCCTTTCTACCTTCAGAGGGAATAAAATCGAGGAACGCGCGGGGCGAATTTCATTTATTTAAGAAAAATATATAATTCAAATAAGGCAGTCTGAGAACGTTTTGTAAAACTATTTATAATTGCTTTTCCACAATTATTACCTATTATGGCAAATAATGTATATAAAACTCAACTTATATAAAAAAATTATTAATCTATGATGTTCTGTAAATAGAAAATTGAATAAGTATATCTAGTAGGACATTGATATTCAATTGATTAAGACAGTAATGGCTGATAAATGACAGCAGTAACTTTGATCATATTTAAAAAAACGAATTACTTAAAAGGAGGGATTTAAACTGGAATGGTTCGCATTAGCATTCTTAGGAACGTTATTTTTCTCTGTCGCAGGATTACTGGATAAGTTTCTGCTCAGCAGCTACACAGACGATTCCAATGCGTACATCGTATGCCAGGTATTAGCTTCGCAGCTCTTTACCATCCCAGTGTTTTTGATAGCAGGCGCGGACTTTGTATACCCGCAATCCCTCATTGCTCTTCTCTTCGGAAGCTTACAGGTATTTCCCTGCTTTTTTTACATGAAGGCCCTAAAAATTGAAGAAATATCTAAAGTAACCGCTCTGGAATACGTGTATCCGTTATTCGTATTCATAGGCTCCATCCTCCTTTTAGGAGAGGTTCTGGAGCTAAAACATTGCGTCGGAGGGCTATTGCTTCTCGTTGGCACTCTGCTCATATCCTACAAAAAAAATGGGTCAGATCGAATTGGTTTAGACAGTAACAGCTATAATATCAATAGCTTAAACAGCAAGCCATTTCTCAGTGCCCTATCTCCTGCCATCAAGCCTTTCCTGTGGTACTGGATCTTAACCGCCGTCTATTATCTTTCTCTAAAGTATCTACTCATTTCCATCGATGAGTGGAGTCTCTACATCTGGTCGTCCCTGGGCAGTCTGATGGTGGTCTTGCCCCTCATGGGCATTCCATCCATACGCACTGAGGTCAAGAGCTTCTTTAGTCAAGGCGGCTTGGCCGTTGGAACTTTGATCTCAGAGGAGACCTTCCAATTCCTGGGTATCATCTTCTCACTCTTCGCTTATGCCATCGGATCGGTTACCCTGGTATCAAGCGTAGAAGCACTTCAGCCCATCATGACTGTGCTCCTCATTCTGGGCCTGGGAGTTCTCATGCCAAAACTGGCAAAAGTGATGAACGAGAAAACGGATTGGTGTTCTTTGAGACAAAAAGGAGTCTCTTTCGGTACGGTGGCGATAGGCATATACTTTGTAAGCTGACCCATGGCCTGATGGACAGAAAGGCGGGCTTAAGAGAAAATAGCGCAATCGCAATCGCTACTGAGCCCTGGCAAGATGGCTTCAAAGCCCTCGTAAGGTATCTTGGTAGCACTGGTATGCC
>JALNZQ010000067.1 GCA_023229165.1 Methanothrix sp. | reverse complement strand
TCCGTTGGGATCTTGGACATCGATGCGGCTTGTGCCTATTAGCTCAGGCTGATAAGGAAGGGCCAGGGTTCGTCCATCGTAGTCATAGGCAAAGATATAACGTCCATCTCTTGTGAAATTTCCTGCAGGGTCGTTAAAAACCTCCAGAGATTTTTCCTTGCCGTTCTCCTGGGCAAACTGCACTGCCTCATTCACAAAGGCTACAAGCCCGTCTCTCTCCTCCTGATCGAAAGAGGCGGAAATGTTGGAGAGGTATATTCCGGAACCCAGCCACCAGTTATCATCCACTTTCATCGCATAACCAAGTTTAAGCTCATCCATATTATCGTGAGCAGGATTGGGGAAGATGAAATAGGTAAATCCACTTCCATCTTTAGCAATGCTGATCAAGTCTCTTATGAGCAGGATGCCATTAGAATCTGTTAAGTTCAGCTTGTCTTCGCCTATCCAATCGGGTTTGAATGGATGTGCAATATTAGTTCCATTGAAGTCGTAGGCATAGATGTAGAGATCTCCGTCTACAAACGATCCCGTCTTATTGCTAAACTCCCTCAGTGCCATATCTTTGCCATTCTCTTGAGCATAGGCCACAGCTGACTTCACAAATGAGACAAGTTCCGTCTCGTTAGGTGAAGCGCTTAGCGATTCATTTGCCACGACCATAGATTCTTCTGCCAAAGCCGATTGAGTGACGAAACCCGCTACACTCCACAGCAAGACAGCCAATAGTAAAATCCAATTTTTCATATCTGCCATTGTTAGTGTATTCTATAAGAAGCCTTTGGGTCAAACATGACAAACATGATGCCAGAAGATGACGGATTTTACATATTCGTGATTTTAATAAACAAAAAAAATGGGCGGCTTACAGGCCACTGTAATGCTGCAAGTCGTCAGGCACCTTCAAAATGCCAGGGTCACTTAAGATTGTATATCTTCTCATATTTACTGTTCAGGTAGTTCAGAAAATCATAGGCCTCGGTCTCGTTTCCTGTTGCCTCCTTCATCAGCTTCGGCGTATCAAAGACGGCACCATACTTGTATACATGCTCCTGCATCCAGATGGCAGGTATGGAGAAGTCGCCTGAAGCGAATCTCTGGTCAAGGTCAGGATGGTCTTTTCTCATGGCCGCCTCCAGTTGAGCTGCATTCATGGAAGCCAGTGCATAAGCCGGGAAGTAGCCAAAGTTTCCATCAGCCCAATGAACGTCCTGAAGTATGCCGTCATTGTCATTGGTGATGTTCAGCCCTAAATACTCCCTGTACTTCTGATTCCAGATCATCGGCAGATCGTCAACGCTGATCTTTCCCTCGAAGAGGTCGCGTTCAATCTCATAACGAATGATGACATGGAGGATGTAAGATACTTCGTCGGCATCAATACGGATGGGAATAATGTTGAGCCGATTGATGTATCTATGCATGTCATCCACTGAGATGTTATCCATGTTTGGTCTGAACTCATTCTTCATTTGAGGCAACCAATACTGCCAGAAAGCTTTGCTGCGACCCATATTATTCTCGAAAAGCCTCGCCTCGGCCTCGGCCATATCCATGCCCGGTTCCGTTCCTATCGGCATTCCAATGTACTCATCTGGAATCCTCTGTTCGGCAATGCCGTGACCGCATTCGTGAATCACATCGAGAAGGGCTATTTCCGGATTGTGTTCGTCATAACGCAGGCTGGTCCTGACATCATGCACCCCTATATTGAAGGTTGACGGGTTCCTCTTGGCCTTGACCATAATTCCGGCACCGTAATCGAAGCCCAGGGCAGAGGTGAGATTCTTCAATAGCTCCTCTTGTTTGTCCTTTGGATAGAAGGCATTACCATAGATATTCTTTAAAGCCGTCTCGCCGGAATCGTTTGTGCCGGAACCATTTATCTTAATTATCAACTCTATGATCTGGGGCTTGATGGTTTCAAAGAGCTTGTCGCACTTGGCCACGGTCATGCCGGGCATGAAGTCATCCAGGAGGGCGTCATAAGGATTATCTTTGTAACCCCAATATCTTGCCTTCTCCTGGTTCAGTTCAACTATGGCCTTCAGGTGGGGCTGGAATATGGAGTAATTGTCTTTCTCTCGGGCATTCTCCCAGGCGGCCAGAGATTTGGAAATCATCTCGGACTCACGGGCAGCGAAGTCTGGTGGGAGCTTCATTCTCTTGTTGTAGTCGCGATTCCAAAGCCGCAGGTTGGCATCTTCGATCGTAGACCAATTACTGCCATTATTGGCAATGGAGAGAAGCTTCCCGAATTGTGGATCGATCCACTTCTTATTTTTCAGATCCTCCATGTAGCTTTGAGCCTTGGCCCGATATTCGGTCGCATTCTGAGGCATTAAAATGTCCTGATCCCATTGTGAGAGGCTTATCATCGTATCGAGGTAAGCCATCTCAAAGGAAGTGTTCAGAAGTCGGTTGTATGCCTCTTTAGGCGTTATATCAGGAGTACTGTTCTGGCCGGTGCTGCCTTGCATCTGGCAGCTTGCGTCCAGAGTGGTGATAAATATAGTCATTGTGAGGATAAATCCAATCAAAAGGAAGTTGTATCTCATTATTCCCCCTCCATCAAGAGGAGCATAGTCGTCTTCCTGTGCAAACGTGTGTCGTACTATAGGGGCATCCCCCACATGGGATACCACTTGCTCTCGTCCTTTTCGATGGGCATTTCCTTCTCCATCAAAGCTTTCAGCCGAAATTCCCGGGATGTGTCGCGCTGCCGGCCACTTGCCGGGACAAAGGGGTAGAAAGAGCCCAGCTTGAAGTTGTAGATCCAGTAAATTAAGGCCTCGCCCCGGAAGCGGTAGATCGCAGCCAGAAGCTGCGTTCCGAAGCCCTGCTCTATCAGGATCTGGCTGACCATCTGGATGCTCGTCACCAGATCTTCGAAGTCCGGGTCCTCCAAAACCACCCAAACGTAATTGTACTCATCCTTCTGGATTTTGTACTCCGTGCCGGTCTCCTTGATGCTTAATTTTAGCAGATCCTCTATCTCGGCTCGGGCCGCCTCATAACGGGATGACTCCATGGGCTTGATGCAAACCGCGGCTTTGCCGTCAGCCTTGTAGCCCAGGCTTGCATCTAATGTTACGGCTGCAGTGGAGATGGCAAAGAGCTTGTCCGTCTTGGCCTCTGGCAGCTTGGTCTTTCCCAGAATGGAGTCTAAAAAACCCATCTCAGGCCTCCAGTTCCATCTCTATCTTCTGCAGGGCAGCAATCCTGGCTTCCAGGGTTGGATGGGTGGAGAACAGTCTCATGAAGGACGAGCCAGAGATAGCAGGCGTGATGAAGAGCGCGCTGACCGGCCCCTCCACCTTTCTCAGGTCCTCTGTAGGCACCCTGAAGCCGCTGATCTTCTTCAGAGCAGAGACGAGATTCGACGGCTGACCGGTCATGATTGCTGCGCCTCTGTCGGCTGCAAACTCCCGGTACCTGGAGAGGGTGCGAATGAGAATGAAGCTCACTATCCAGACCACCAGGGAGACCAGGAACAGCACTATGAAGCTGCTGCCGGAATCGCGATCACGATCGCCTCCGCTCATGAACGGCAGCCACTGCACCAGTATCTGGGCCATGGATGAGAGGAATGTGGCGATGGTCATGACCATCATATCCCTGTTCTTGACATGAGTCAGCTCATGGGCCAGCACCGCCTCCAGCTCATTATTGTCGAGCCGCGCCATGATGCCCGTCGTCACAGCCACCACGGCATTCTTCTGATTTCTGCCGGTAGCAAAGGCATTGGGCATGCTGGTCTTCACTACAGCAATCCTGGGCATGGGCAGATCTGCGTTTTGGCAGAGCCTTCTTACGATGTCATGAAGCTCGGGCTCTTCGCTCTCCGTGACGATCTTCGCGCCCATGGATGACAGAATCATCTTGTCGGAATAGAAATACTGCAGGAACATGAATCCGCCCATGAACAGTATTATCACCATCTGACTGACGTGCATGGTCAGCAAAACCGCTAAAAAACCAAGGTACAGCACACCCAGCAAGAACATGGTCAGCAGCATTCTCGCTTCGAGTCCTCGATCAGACTTCCATCTTCTCATATCTCAATTTCACCTTGTTATTCTATCATGTCATTTTCGTGAATGTTTTCGCGATAGATATTATACTATTCTCTTTCTGGTACAAATAGTTCCCTCTTAAATAGTTGAAGCTGCACATGTCAAATCGGCATTTTCCGAATAGATTTGGAGGCAGATACCAAAATGACGCAAGCGAAAATGGGCGACACTGTAAAGGTGCATTACAACGGCAAGCTCGATACGGGCGTTCTCTTTGATACCTCAGAAGGCTCCGATCCACTACAGTTCGAATTGGGCACTGCCCGTCTCATCCCGGGATTTGAAGAGGCAGTGGTAGGAATGAGTCCCGGCGAATCTATGACGGTAATCATCCCTCCTGAGAAAGCCTATGGCCGGTACAGGGAAGATCGAGTGTTTAAAATCGACAAAAAAGATCTTCCAGAGGAGATAGTACCAGCGGAAGGCATGACTCTTGAAATATGCGCCCCCAATGGCGTAATGGTTCCTGTTCAGATTACCGAGATCGAAGGGAGCACCATTACTCTAGATGCCAACCATCCGCTCTCCGAACAGACCCTGACCTTCGAGATTAAGCTCGTGGAGATAACGGAAAGCAAGGAAATAAAGGGTGCATAAAAGAAAAAGGCGGACCTCTGTACCACATATTTTTATAGACGGTCGTGGAATAATGGTTACCAAAGGAGCGAGATTTGTACCAAACACAAATTTGATATACCATTGAATGAGAGAGGATGCGAGGATTATGGCCACTGCCGTTCGGGGCGGACGGCAGTAATTATAAATTATAAGGTGGGAAACAATTTTGGCTGACCGTGCAGCGGTATTTATTGATGGAGCTTATTTAACCAAGATTCTAGATGTTGATTTTGGCAAACCCAAGATCGACTTGGCCGGATTTTCGGATATTCTTTGCGGCAATTATGAGCGGCTGAGAACTTACTACTATAATTGCATGCCCTACCAGAGCTGCCCTCCTACGGAGGACGAGCGTCGCAGGTTTGCCGCCATGGACAAGTTCGTCTACACACTACGTAAGCTTCCCAGATTTGAGGTGAAGCTTGGGCGGCTGGGCTGCGTGGGCGGTGAGTTTATACAAAAGAGGGTGGACATCGCTTTGGCTGTTGATCTGGTGCGACTAAGCTGCGGCAAGATGATCGGAAAGGCGGTCGTCGTCACTGGCGACAGTGATTTCTTGCCTGCCATCGAGGCGGCAAAGGATGCAGGCGTGCTGGTGACGCTCTACTACTCGCAAAGCTCCATTCACGACGAGCTGCTATCTGCAGTCGATGAGAGCGCCGTCATCGGGCAGAATCTCATTAGTCAGGTTACAAGATAAAAGCTGCAGAAAAATTGCTGCAGCTTTCTGATTTCAGCTATTTTTCTTTGCTTTTTCGTCCTTGGCGTAGACATCCCGCAGATCCACGACCTTCTTTGACTTTCCGGCCGTTCTGGGTATGGACCCCTTCTCCACCAGCTCAATCTTGCTTCTCACATTGAGCACTGACTTCAGCTTCTCCTCAGTCTTTTTCTTGATCCTTGCCAGGTCCGTGAGTTCGCCGGTGAAGGCTTCGTCTTTAAGCTCCACCTGGATGCTGATCTCGTCGAGGCCGTGCTTCTTTCTGTCCACGACCACCTGGAAGTAGTTGCCAATCTCAGGGATGCTGACCAGCACATCCTCGATTTGGCTGGGGAAGACATTGATGCCGCGCACAATGAGCATGTCGTCCGCTCGACCCAGGAACCGGTGCAGCTTTCTGCTGGTGCGCCCGCAGCTGCATTTTTCTTCTAAGATGTAGGTTACGTCGCCCGTGTGGTATCTGATGAGGGGCATGGCCTCTTTGGTAAGCGAGGTTACGACCAGCTCGCCCGGCTCTCCCGGCGCGCAGGGCTGCTCATTTTTATCCAGGATCTCGATCAGGAAGTGGTCCTCCCAGATGTGTAAGCCGTTCTGCTCCTGGCACTCGAAGGCCACGCCCGGCCCCATCATCTCGGAGAGGCCGTAGGAGTCGTAGGCTTTGATGTGCAAGGCATCCTCCAGCTCCTTTCTCGATTCGTCCGACCAGGGCTCGGCTCCAAAGCAGCCGATGCGAAGCTGGAGCCGGTCCACCACGCCCTTCGCCTTGGCCGTCTCAGCCAGGTAAAGCGCGTAAGAGGGAGTGCAGTGCAGCACCGTAACCCCGAAGTCTATCATGATCTCGATTTGCCGGTCCGTGCTGCCCACGCCGGAAGGTACAGCCATGGCTCCCATGCGCTCGATGCCGTAATGCACTCCGAGGCCGCCCGTGAAAAAGCCGTAGTTCACAGCGTTCTGGAAGATATCGCCCTTCTTGACCCCGACCATCACGAAGTCACGGGCCATGAGGTCCGACCAGGTCTCGATATCCTTGGCCGTGTAGCCGACCACGGTGGGCTTGCCGGTAGTGCCGGAAGAGGCATGCACCCGCACCACCTCCTCTCGTGGAACGGCAAAAAGGCCGAAGGGATAGTTGTCCCGCAGATCCTGCTTTCTCGTAGTGGGCAGCTTTGCCAGATCCTTGAGGCTCTTGATGTCCTGCGGTGTGATGCCCGCCTGCTTGAATTTGTTCTGGTAAAAGGGAACGTTTTTGTAAACCTTCTCTACAACGCTCTTGAGCCGCTGCAGTTGCAGCTCTTCCAGCTCTTTTCTATCCATGAGCTCCAATTTCGGTTGCCAGTAATTCATTTTCATACCCTTGATTTGTTCTGCCTATGCTATACGGTGCCATGAGAGGAAACGTCAGGGTATATCAATAATTCCCATGCAGCTCAAAAAATGGGCAAGGATGCTTGATATAGATTACCTGATTAAAAAAAGCGCAAAAAGAGAAACGCAAAGGGCGACTCTGCCTATCGCCCTTGCATCATCTTCTTAACCTGCTTTTGCAGATTGTCCAGCTCTCCTGTCGTGTACAGGTAGTACCCGGCCCCTATGGCTATGAGCAGCACCAGGATCAGGGCAACGAGCCAGTTTTTGCTCTCTGCCTTCTCGACGTTCACGGTCTTGCTCTGCTCATCCAGGCTGATTCTGGTCAATCCCGTATCCATTGGCTTGTAAGTAAAGTCCAAGGTGGAGTTTTCGCCAGCTTTTACTGTGGCATTCTTGGAGCCCACAACCGTGTCGTTGGCCTTCAGTTCCAACAAGCGAGTGTCTTCATTGCTGCCAACGTTCTCAACAATGGCAGATATTTTCATCTCGCTTCCTGCGTTGGCCTTGTCCGGCACCGTCAGATTGACGACCCTCAGGGATGAGGATATCATGATCTTTTTGGTGGCGGAATCGAAGCCCTCCTTTTCTGCCTTCAAGGTATGCTCGCCGGTGACATTGGCGGAGTAGGTCCTCGTTCCCTGAACGGCAGTGCTGCCGATGCTCTCATCGTCCAGGAATAAGGCTGCCGCATCCACAGGCGTCTGGTTGATGCCTTCTACAACGGTTATGAGGAAGTTTTCTCCTTTGATGACCTCTGCCGGTGCATTGATGGTGAGCTGATTGGTCAATGTGGCATTGGCCTGCTCGAATGCAGATACGTTAGATGCCTCTGCCGCAGTCCTTACCACCAAATCAGCCTTAGCGTCATTGTATCCGGTCTTCTTGGCAACAATTGGGAAGGTTCCGACTGAGGATGGCGTGTATGTGAATGAACCCGTAGCATCCGCAGTTCCTACGCTGCTGCCATTCATCAAGAACTGCACCCCGGAGATGGCTGAGGTGCCCGATTTAACGCTGATGGTTACCGGTGTGTCCACGATCGCCGCAGGAACGCTCAGTGTCATATCGCTCCCTTCTCCAGGCTTGATGGCAATAGGCGCCATCAGCCTCTCATCGCTGTCGGCAACCCTGAACTTCAGGTTTTCCATGATCTCAATGGTCTTGTCCCTGCCCAAGCTGATTGAGCCGTCATTTTGCATGGTAATGCCGTCATCGCCCAGCGTCTCCACCTTCATCCTGCCGTGTATCTCACCTTCTTCCACAGACTCCGGGCTATCGGATACCTGGAAGATGCCGTCCACCGTGGCCAGGTCCGACTCAGTGCTCCTGAAGACGCTCTCGACGTGTGCAATGATGATCGGCACATCCTTCTCAGAGCCGATGTCTACCTTGTACATGTAGTTGGAGGATTTGTCCCCCGGATCGGATGAGGGCGTTACCACCTTGCTGTCCACCTCTTCTCCGTCTCTGGCTAGGGCGAGATAGACCTTGTTTCCATTGAGGTCCACCTGCTTGATGCGCAGTTCATATCCCTCTTCAAGAGATAGAACCGATCCGCTGGCTATGGTTTGGCTGTCGTCGTTATCAATCAAGATCTTTCGGAGCTGCCCTTCATTGATGGCGCTGACCTCGTCTGTGAACTCTGTTTTGTTATTGAATCCTGCGAAGTACTTGTCAGCCATAAAGCCGACGACATCGTACTCGCCCCAGGACCCAAATTCGAATTCAACCGATGCCGGGCTTGTGGAATAGAGCAGATCACCCTCCTCGATCTTGTTACCGCCGGTTATCTTGGCAGTAAGTACCTCAGTCCCCACATCATCATCTATATCGTAGTAGAAACCCTCGAAGTTGTAAACCGTCCAGGTAAACTCATTTTCTTCGGACGGATTTATCACAGTGCCCCTCACTTCCTGAGGTCCTGACCTCTCGACTATTGGGGCAAAGCGCAGCTCATCAGAATCTGCAACTACAAATCCAACATCACCGAATATCTCAGCAGTGCCTCCTTTTCTCAGAGAGATAGTATTGTCATTATCCATCTCAAAGCCTGTATCCGAGACAGATGAAACTTGCATCTTGCCATACTCATCGCCGCTCTCAACAGAATCGTATGTATCTGATATCTGGAAGACGCCGTCTACGGTTACCAGGTCGGATTCGGTGCTGGCAAAGACATTGGAGATATGGGCCATGACGATCGGCTGGTCCTCTCCGGAGATCTCCACCTTGTACTCATAAGTAGCACTTTTCAGGCTGTCCGGAGAGACGACCTTGCTGTCGATCTCCTCTCCATCCTTGGCCAGACCAAGATATACTTTATTCCCGTCAATATCTATCTGCTTGATGCGCAGCTCATATCCCTCTTCCAATGTGAGGACCGATCCGGTGGTAATGGTGCTCTCATCATCGCTATCTACGAGCACCCGCCGGAGCTGGCCGTCATTGATTAGACTGACATCATTGTCGAAGATCTCCCCGTCTCCCTCCAGGTACCCGGCGAAGTACTTCTCAGCCATGAAGCCGATGACCTGGTATTCTCCCCAATCGCCAAATTCAAAATCCATTTTCTCGGCAGTTGTACTGTATATCAGATTGCCGGAATCAATGGACCTGTCGTTGCCCTGCAGATTGACGGTAAGCCTCTCTGTGCCGACATTATTCTCCATATCATAGAAGAAGCCGGAGAAGCTCCTGTAATCCCAGGTGTACTCATCTGAGCTGATTCCTTCCCGCCAGATGCGATCTACCGGCTCACCGGCTTCATCAGTCTCTTCTAAAGCCTGGGCAGACTCATCTGCAGTGGCATTTTCCGATTCATTCTCAGAAACATTATTGGCTACAGTTTCCGTTTCGCTCAGAGATGCGTTTTGTGAGTTGTTAATGCTGGTAGCCGCCGCGTCGGACGATACTGCCGTCCCTAAAGCTACGTCCTCAGGAGGGGCAACAGTCGTTTCTGCTGCTTCCTCTGCAACAACATCCTCTGGAGCAGCCTCTGCGGTTTGATCCGATACAGCCATGTCATTTGAGATCGCTGATGGTTCCGCAGATGCCTCAGTCTGGATCATATCCGGCGTTGTTGTCGCATCCTGGGCCGGCTCCTGGCTCGCGACTGCTTGTTTTGCATCGCTCTCCGGGGCGGAGGCGGCGGTGTTTGCAGCCTCTTCTGGGGTCGCAGAGGCTTCAGATTTTGCGGCCTGCCCGGAAGATGCCAGCGGCTTAAGTCCAGTGTTGCGCTTGGCCAGCTTTTCTGCCGATATCGTCTCTTCCTGTGTGCTCTTAGAAAGCAAGCTCTGGCTTATGATTGGGGCCGCCCCGTTCGCTGCATTATCGTTCTCAGAAGGGGTTTGCGCCAATACACTAATTGGCAGAGCCGCAGCTATAATTAATAGAAGCAGACAGACTCCACCGACTCTGACATGATCCATAGATCTCCTCCAATACATGACTGTTATAAGCTATCTTCTCGTATTTTCCTTATTTATATTTTTTGTTTTTTTGAATTGCTTTTTTTTATTTTTCTTCTTGCACCAGCATATCTTAGGCTGCTCAGCCTGTGCATGGATGCAGTTTTCATTTATAAATGTGATCACGACCGCATGGTTCGAATGATGAAAATGCATAACATTTATGTGCTTGGCGACTCATGGAATCGCGGGGAATTTCAGTATGGGTAAGATTATATTTATTATTGCGGGGCTGATGATTGCTCTGTTTTTAGCAGATCCGTCCTTCTCACAGGGTATGGGCGGATCAAGAGCCTACGATCAGAGTGGTACTGTCTGGATGGGAACGCCCGTATCAAGCAGCAATCAGGTCAGCAGCGTGGTACCTGACTACCTCAGCACTTATAGTGCCGGAAGAGCGGATCTGGATTCCTCAGGGGCGGGCCTGAGTGCTTCCAGCTTGCTGCTTGTGCCTGCCGACCCGGCAAGTGAAGGGCTGGTTGTAGGAGGCGGCGAGAAGCTGGCCAACCAGCTTTACCTGCAAAGCGGCAAATACCTCGTGACAGAGGGCACAGTTTACCTCGGCGAGCAGTATGTGCTCTGGGCACGAGTAAACGGAAAGGGCAGCTTCCTGCTTCACGATTATAACCACCAAATCTTAAACCAGGGCTATGTCACACCAGGCTGGTATAGGATAAACGGCGCTTATGCGGATTATCTTGGTGCGCACATCTATCGCTTCGTCTCGGCAGGACTGACCAGCAATAATCTATCCATTATGGTAGGCTCAGGAAGCTATCCCACCTCCTTTAGTCTGACTGGAAAAGTGCAGGATCAAAGCGGTCAGGGCATGCCTGACGTTAAGGTAATTATGTCCAATAATGAGGGAGGAAAATTCTCCACAATGACGAATACTGCCGGGTATTATGCCATCGATGTGGCAGCGGGAATCTATCTTGTCAATGCCGAATTACCTGGTTATGTATTCACCCAGACCTCCGTCCAAGCAATGACGGGCCTGGTATCGGCAGCAAGGCCGGTTGTCGGGACACCGGTAGGCAGCGCACCTCCTTCGATCTGGACGTGAGGTGTGAATTCTCAAATTTTGAATCTCAAACCGCCAGCTTTCATCGCAAAATAGAAAATAAGAATGC
>JALNZQ010000312.1 GCA_023229165.1 Methanothrix sp. | reverse complement strand
CTCCCCGACTTCACCCTTGAGCCTGGCCAGAAGATCCGCATCCACTTCGGCCAAGGCGAGAGCAACCAGACAGATCTCTATCTTAGCAGCGAGATCGACCTGAACGATACTGCCGGCAATTTGACCCTGAGGGATTCGATCCGGGGTATTGAAAAGGGGTACATGGAATATTGGACGCCTCCGGCGCAGGAGAATACCGCAGAATACTGGCTGAAAAAGGGCTATGAAGCGGCCGGAAATGGATCCTTTGAAGAAGCTCTTCAGGATTTCGGTAAAGCCATTCAGATAGATGCGCAGAATGCGGAAGCATGGCGGGGCAAAGGCACAGTCCTCAGCCTTTGGGCAGGCTCGATAAATGACAAAAGCCTTTACGAGGATGCCATCAAGGCTTTTGATAAGGCGATTGAGCTGGACCCCCAGCAGACGAGGGGCCGGCTGGTCAAAGCCAGTGCGTTGCTGAATCTGGGCAGATATAACGAGTCCTTGAAGACTTTGGATGAAGCTATCGAAGCTGCTTCGCAGGACACCGAAAAGGCCCAGATCTGGTTTGAAAAGGCTCATCTTTTCGCTGAACAGGGCAACTACAATGAGACTGCGAAAGCCCTGGAAAAGGCCTCTCTGCTGGACCCGAAGGATAAAGATCTCTGGATCAACGGAGGTATCCTGCTCTCGGCAGTCCTGGGCAGATACGATGATGCCCTCAAATATTACGAAAGAGCCCTGCAGATAGATCCCGTAGACGGTTATGTTTGGTATGCCAAGGGGGAGGCGCTGAAGTCATTGGGCCGAAACTCTGAGGCCGATGCAGCCTTCGTGAAGGCAAAAGAGCTGGGGTATCAGGAATGACCCCAGTAACTTTTTTTGACGTACACGGAGGTTTGTAAATGAAAGCAAGATTTGCTATCGCTTTGTTAGCAGTAGCTGTGCTTTGCACTTGCGTTATGGCACAGGAGAACACAGCCCGTGGTTGGTATAAAAGAGGTGTCGAGTTGGCGGGAAATGGCTCTTACGAAGATGCCGTCAAAGCTTATGAAAAGGCCATCGAGCTAGATCCAAACTATGGGGCGGCCTGGAGAGACAAAGGCTATTCTCTTGGTTATCTGGCCATGTTCATTAAGGATTTTGGTAGGTATAACGAATCCCTGGTGGCTTTTGACAGGGCTATCTATCTCATACCGTCTAATGATACCAGGAACTTGGCGTTGGCCTGGGATGGCAAGGCCAATACTCTCATCAGCATGAGCTATGCCCTCGGCGATATGGGCAAGCAAGAAGAGGCCAAGAGCAAGCGCGAGGAAGCAGTAAATGATTATAGCAAGGCTATAGAACTTGATCCAAGTTTCACAGGCCTGGAAGCACAACTGTATCGGGCCGGTGTACTCGCTGAACTGAACAGGTATGACGAAGCCGTTGCAGCCTACGATAAGATCATTGAGACTGTGCCTGCCAACGACACCATGACCATGTATGCTGCCCAAGTCTGGGCCGGCAAAGGCAACGTTCTGGAAAAGATGGGACTGCATAATGAAGCTCTAAAGGCTTTTGACAAAGCTCTAGAGATGGACCCGTCTAATATAGCGGCTATGCAGGGCAGAGGTCTTGCCTTGAATGCAATGGGACGCAACTCTGAAGCAAACACATCCTTTGCCAAGGCCAAGGAGCTGGGCTACAGTACGTTCACTATGGTGCAAAACAACACCGCAGATTATTGGATAAAAATTGGAGACGATCTGGCTCTAAACAAGAGCAACAACCAGGAAGCACTGGCTGCATATGAAAAAGCCATTCAAATGGACCCTGAGAACATAGGCGCATGGGATCGCAAAGCTCTTATCCTCTATGTATTGGACCAGCAGGCTTACAGAAAAGTCCTCAACCTGAGCGAGATGAGATTGGCAAAGAATCCACAGGACGCTCGGACCTGGCAGGCTCATGCTGCTGCCCTGACGAGTCTGGGAAGGCAAGAAGAAGCCAATCAATCCCAACAGAAGGCCCTGGAGATATACGATCAGGAAATAAAAGATAATCCCAAGAACGCCACTGCCTGGTTCTACAAGGCTGAGTTAACAGCTAACCGGACCGAAGCCCTCTCGGCCTACGAGAAGGTGATCGAGTTGAACGGCTCCATGAAGGTCGAGGCATTGCTCACCAAGGGCAATATTCTCCTGAATCTTGGGAAATCTGATGAGGCCATTGCAGCCGTCGACAAAGCCATTCAATTGGACCCAACGAATTTCCGGGCATGGGAAGAGATGGCCCTTGTTTACCATGTCCTTGGGAAATACAACGAGTCTCTGACTGCCTATGAGAAGCTGACCGAGATCAAGCCCGAGAATGCTCTTGTCTGGAAGGACAAAGGCGATGCTCTCAAGATGTTGGGCCGTCAGGCAGAGGCGAATGCTGCCTTCGCTAAAGCCAAGGAGCTGGGGTATCAGGGATGAACCCCGTCAATCTTTTTTCAAGCATTCAACCGAAAGAGACGGCAGTGTCCGAAGATTGAACAAAAGGCAGGAAAGGGGGCGTCTGGGATTGACGAATAGCGGTAGATGTTTATCGGCAGCCTTGCTGGCATTTCTCTTTGTCGTATCAGCGGCTGCCTCTGATGATCTCTCCGGTCGCTGGAAGATAAGCTATGTTGTTCAGAGCGGCAGTCCTGACGATGGGCTGGCCGAAGGCAGCGTTGTCTCCATGAGCGAAAAGGATTCCACTCTGCAGGGCAGGGCGACCCTTGGCAATCGTGGCGACGGCTACGTGATTGGATACTGCATAGAAAGCTCCTTTCGCGCCG
>JALNZQ010000311.1 GCA_023229165.1 Methanothrix sp. | reverse complement strand
GGTGGCCAAGAAGGTGCCGGACGGCCAGGTCTTCGTGGCTTCAAATACATTCAGAATAAGAGACGTGGATACCGAAGATCAGGATATGCTCTATTCCCGCAAGCTTCACGAGGTGGCTCTTTCCCTAGGATGGTGGGATGGACGAGGCATGCTTGATTGGCTGCATACCTTCTCCACCGGAGAGTACTCTCACCCCTACTATTCCCTGGCCCGTTTGTATAGCGTCTACAGCCGCCTGGCTCCATCTAGAAACTTCAGCCCCTATGTCAAGGACACCTGGTCACGCGACTATCCCTTTTCTCTGGTGCCTGATAAGAAGGTGACAGCTAAAGATACCTTCCAGATATTCAGGGACCATTACGAGGGCACGGTCTATGATCTGACTGCTGGCATGGCTGCCGGTCCTTACGGCAATCCTTACCGTGATGACGGCCCATTCGATTCCCACGAGGCCTTCGACGCCGGAGAGATCAAGCCCGGATCATGGCATAGACCAGTATCAGCCATCTTCTGCAGCTACAGCTACATCACTCAGGGACGAAGCTGGCTTGCTGATCCGCTGGGCGGAATTTGCTGGTTTGGATTTGCCCAGCCATCTGAAACCTGTTACATGCCCATCTATGCCGGAGCCGACTCCCTCCCTGCCGAACTCAATTGCGCAAAGAGGTCTCTATTCGACCGCAACTCTGCCTGGTGGGCCTTCAACTTCGTCACCAACTGGGCAATGCTTCGTTACTGCCATATGATCGACGACATACGGTCAGAGCAAAGCAGGATTGAGGATGATGAACTCTTCAAACTGACAGAAATAGATGAGCGGGCCAGGAACATTTACGATTCCAATGGAAGTGAAGCCTGCCGCAAGCTTCTGACCGACTACAGCAGCAGAAATGCCCTATCAGTCATAAGCGACTGGTGGAAGCTCTCGGACTCACTCATAGTGAAGTACAGCAACGGCCTGGTCAATGATGTTCAGAATGGCGTGATTACAAGCACTAAGCAAGGGTATCCCGAGGAATGGCTAGGCAAGGTGGGATACCAGTATGGTCCCAGAATATACCAGTACCAAGAGCTCCAGGAGATAGGATGTGTCCAATACGTCGGCAAGACGGAGAGAGTTGTGCCCGGCACGGAACTGGAATATATTAAGAAACACCAGACCTGCCAGAGTGGGCTTATTGGGAAATAGCCGGGGAGCGCCCTTAAGGAGAAGATCATCAGACACCGGGGCCTGCGGACACGCAGAGGTCCTGGCAACCGCTGCCGGGGCCGCTCTTCCGAGAGGGACAATGGAATTGACTGAGGCTCTATTGCGCTGCTACTACGATTGGCTCTTCAGCCCCAAAATCTCGTCAGCCTTAACGCCCACCAGCTTCCAGACGGAGCTTTTCTCATATTGAAGCAAGACCTCCACCGGTTCATGCGGCGAATGGCCCAAAGCGGAGAGGACACTGGTGGAAAGAGCTTTGCTTTTTATCAGATGGACAAACCTCTCCCGCACCGCCCTCTTTTGCCCGGCATCCTCCACCTGCACCAGCTGTCCAGGTAACGCCACGAAGCTGAAGGCGGAAAGATCAGGAGAAAAGTGCTCAATCTCCACAGTCACAAAGGGATTGTCCCGGAAGTACTGCACCTTTTTGCCGTAGTTAGTGGAAAGGAAGTACATGAACCGGCCATCAAACACATAGAGAAACGGCGCGATGTAAGGATGCGTCTCGCCTTTGAAAGCAATGCGGCAGACATATTGCTCCTCCACCAGACCATCGTATTCCGCCTTTCCCATGCGGGGCATTTTGAAGATTTCTTCGGGCATTTCAGTCTCCTCCGAGAAGGTCTGCCTAATAGGTTCCGTTTGATACATGAAAAAGATTTCGAAGAGATTACTTTCGCCCCGCATGCATATCGGTTATATCCTTCAGGTCCACAGATAAATGCCAATGGTCACCCTGGAGAAGATTGCCCACCTGGCAGAGGAGTGCAGATTCGACTCACTGGGCCAGGCCCAAAGCCCAGCCGTGGTGGACGTGGACGCAAAGAAGCTACGCACATTGGGAGAAGGCACGCGGCATGACGTCTGCGCATCCACCTTCTCACCGCGGGAGGAGCCTCTGCCCGGAATTTGTCATGCCTTCACCCAGGACGGCAGATGCGTCTCCCTCTTCAAGACGCTTTACACCAACCATTGCACCCATCAGTGCAGCTACTGCACCAATGCTGCAAACTGCAGCAGCAAAGCGAAAGCCTTCTCCTATACCCCGGAAGAGCTGGCCAAGATCACCCTTTCCCTTTACCGGTCGAATTATATTGAAGGGCTCTTTCTTTCCTCAGGCGCGGGCCGTGATGAAGGCAGCGTCATGGAAAAGATGGTAGAGACCGTTCGGCTTTTGCGCCAAAAATTCGCCTTTTCCGGATACATTCACCTCAAGGTTCTGCCCGGCTGCTCCCAGGCTCACATCCAGGAAGCCGTGGAGCTGGCGGATCGGGTCAGCATAAATTTAGAAGCGGCATCTGCCTCGCACATGAGTGAGATCTGTGCTACCAAGAACTACGAGAGCGACATACTGCAAAGGCAGAGATATATCCGCGACATGAAAATGAAGCCCGTGGCCGGCAAGGTCGTTCTGCCCGCCGGCCAGACCACGCAGCTTGTGGTAGGTGCAGCCGGAGAGAGCGACGAGGAGATCTTCAAAAGAATCCTTTATGAGTACAACGAAATTGGGGTGAAGAGGGCCTATTACAGCGCATTTTCCCCTCAGGGAGGCACGCCCTTTGAGAACAGAAAGGCCCAGCCGCTGTGGCGA
>JALNZQ010000066.1 GCA_023229165.1 Methanothrix sp. | reverse complement strand
GAGGTGGATCTTGTGACCAAGGGCGGCAATTATGGCTGGAATATCAGAGAAGGAACTCACTGCTTCGACCCCAATAGCCCGAAAGAGTCCCCTGCCAGCTGCCCAGACGCAGGCCGCAAAGGAGAGTCGCTCCAGAGACCAGTAATCGAGTATGATCATAATAATCGCACTGTGGTTGTAGGCGGTTACGTATACGAGGGCAAGGCTCTGATGCCGCTTGCCGGAAGCTACGTTTTTGCAGACTGGTCCAGCAGCTTTGCCAAACCAGACGGCAAGCTTTACATGGCCAATCCCGCCGGGGAAGGGCTCTGGAAGATGGAGGAGATCCGTGTGACGGATAGACCAGGAGGAAGGATCAATGAGTACATTCGCTCCTTTGGACAGGACGACGAGGGCGAGATTTATGTCCTGACATCGGAAGTGGGAGGACCCGCAGGAGATACGGGAAAGATCTACAAGATAGTTCCACCTGAAAAATAGGGTTCCTTTGCAGATGTTTTTTGGAGAGGACGGGCAGACCGCCAAATGGCCTGCCGTCCTGATCAAGAAAATCGTGCCGCAAAAAGGATGGGAATATGGAGAAAAATGCAGCGAATGAAGCTGAAATCGCTTCTATGAAGAAAGATATCAGCGATGCCTTAGGAGCCGACTATTTCGACCAAATGCAAGCACTAGATAGTCGGTTCACTGAGCTAAAGCTGGGTATCCCCAGGCAGAAAGACTACGCACTCATGCAGGATGCTGTAACCATGCTACAGGAAGAGATACGGGATAGTAATGACTTAGAGTACACGAAGGATGACTACGAGGAAGTGACAAAGGAGTTCTATGAAGAGCTTCTCGATGAGGAATCAGGTATTGACCCGCGTGGTCGGACGGTCATTGATTTCGTGGTCAATAGGCTCAAAGTCATCCTCGAGGGCTTTGAGGTGGGAGATGAATGGGGGCCTGGCCGGGATACAATAGAACTGTGATATGCCTTGATGATTTCGTCTCCAGGATAGCAGGATTGTCCGCTGCCCCCGTGCACGCGTGTGCAGGCGGGTGCGGCTTGAGCGGGTGTGCAGGCGATCGTTACGGTCCTCATCATCCTGGCCCATTCCCCTAAAACTCCCCGAGAGTGAATTGATCCTGCAGCTGGATCTCTTTGTACTTATGCTCTATCGAAAGCATATCCATCAGCAGAAAGGCGTTCCTCACAGACTTGGACCTTGCATGGTTGTTGAAGTACACCCTCACCTTAGCGGCCTTCAGCTCGGCCTCCTTGATGCGAGGCACCCAGGAGTCAAGCTGCTCCTTCCTGTAGAGATAGTCGTATCTATTCAGCCAGTGGTCGTCCTCCTCCTCGCCCTTATACCAGATATCGTAATTCCTGCCATGAAAGCGTATGTAGGCATGATCCGTAGTCTGCTCCGTGCCCACATGGTGTCCAGGACCATCGATCAGGACGTTGGCGACATTCCTCTCCCTCAGAGCCTCCAGAGCTGCTGGATTGATCTCCTTGCGGCGATCGTCCAGCCAGCTCCTGTGCCGAAACTCGACGGCGTAGTTGTACTCTTTGTGAGAAACGGCATCCAGAACACCTTTCAGCGCAGCGAGCGCTGAGCTATCGTTCTTGAAGTAGGGGGAGAGCTGCAGCAGCACGCCGCCCAAGAGACCATCCTCGGCCAGGGGCTTCACGCAGGTCTTCTCAAAAGAGGTAGCCCAGAAGATGGCTTTATCCGGATCTCCCTCCACGAGCGCCTTGTGAGTGACGAGCTGGGGCACTTTGAGGGAGTACTCGAATCCCATCAGATCCTTGGCTTTCTTAATCCAGGATTGAACCTGCAATTCTCCTGGCGGCCGGTAGAAGGTGCTGTTGATCTCTACGGTGTTGAAGAATTGGGCATAGTAAGAGAACCAATCGCCCTTCTTTTTGGCCAGCTCCATTGGGTAGAATTTCCCAACCCAATCATCGTAAGACCAGCCGCTGCAGCCCACCAGGATTGTCATTGTCTTCTCTTAAATCCGGATCTTTAGACCTGCATTTCTTGCTACCCATATACACTTTCGCCCCGCACCCGGCTCGCCATCATATCCCCGTAGCTCCAGCCTTTAAGCATGAACTTCGATCTTCTTCCCACAGTCTCCCTCCGGTCCCGGTCCTTCAATGCCCTGACGGCTCCCAGGGAGATGTTCATCCAGGCCCTGAACCGCAACCTGAACCTGCAACGGTTCAAGGTGCTCTACGTCACCGGCAACTCCTCCTCCATTCTTTCCAGGCTGGACCGCAGGTTTGAGGCCCTGGAAATCCGCCGCGCCTTTACCGTCTTCCAGCTCATGACCATCTTGGAGGAGGCCCACCATTCGCTGATTTTCATCGAGCATGACCCTCTCCTCTACGAGGACGCTCGAGAGATGACTGAGTACGTCTCCCATGCTCTGAGCGATGCCGCAAAAGAGGCCGCCGTGCTGCTCTACGCCCAGGGGATTGACCCTTTCGTCGAGGACCTGGTGCAGAATGCCGACCGGGTGTTCTACTTCGAGGAAGGCCCCCGTGAAACTCCACGGCTGGCGGCCAAAGCCCACCCGCGGACCAGGGAGAGCCAGAGAACTCTGGAGGTATACTCATGATGTGGCCCTGGAGGCAGCAGGAGCCGATCGAGCCCGAGAGGGCGGTCAGCAGCAAGGCCATGGAGCTGGAGACGGCCAAGGAGATCCTGGAGGAGGTGTTCCACGCCCGGCCAGGAGAGGTGGAGGAGATGATAAAAAGCAGGCTGGAGGAGAGGAGCGGGCCAGAGAAGCGCGAGGTGGGGCTGTGGCCGGCGACGTTCTGCCTGGGGGAGTAGCTATGGGACGAAGTTTCGAGAGCGTGAGGATGGGCGTGAAGGACGTCTCTGCCAGATGGCTGAAGGCCAGCCGGGCGCTTAAGAAGGAAGACCAGGTTTACGGGCAAAAGGTGGCCGAGATGGCTAAGAAGCACTCCAGCGAGGCATTCTATGCGCTGGACGATCCGCTGGAGGCGGCGGTGTTCTCGGTGCTGGTGGAGATGATGAAGGAGAAGGAGGATAAAAGAGAATAATCTATAACTCGGGGAGACCTACGTTGGTCAGACAGCTTACAGTACTCAAGCTTTCTGTTTAGACTTCCATGCATACCAGACAATCAGTGTCGAAGCCGCAACTGCTGAAAGCGTCATTAGTGCCTCCCCCCAGTATGCAGACAGTGCCGCACTAACTACACCTACGAACCAAAGGGCAGCAAAGACTGTGCCCAGAATGATGTTTACCCAGCGATTCATCGAATCCTTCAAGGTCAGGGACAGGAAAGCCATCACCAAAGGAACTAACATTGAGATCGCAAAGAACAGTATCAGTTCAGGTCCTATCTTCTGACCTTCTGCTTCTCCAGCCATTAGCTGCGCTATTATACCAGGCTCCATGAGCACCAATATCTGATGAGCCAAAAAGGCGACTGACGCAAAGAGCCAAAGCACTGAAATCTTTATCTTCCAATCTTCCAAAACCTTCTGCCTCCTTATAGTAATGTCTTGAATATCTGCAATTATCGCAATATATATACTCCACGCTACGGTGTTTCTGTTGCAAAAGTAGGACTCTAGACCACCAATCACATTCGCCCCGCTCCCACCTCACCTTTATCATCTTCTGCCCGTAAAGAGATCGCCTGGGAGAAGCTCGGCTCTATCCAGGGCCTTGGGGGAGAGGTGGAACGTGTGGATTTTCGACTCTTACTACAAAGGCTGTGTGGAGCTGTGGGGCCGGGAGATAGGCCTCACTAAAGCCTGCGCCGTCTATCCTCCTTCGTTCTACATGCATCTCAAGGATCCTCCCGCCCACAGGGAGATGATCGAGGCCCTGGAGAGCCGCTTCAACGCTGAGGAGTGCAGCTTCAGAACTATCTTCGGCACCTTTCAGGGCCACAGGATCTATGCCAGCCGCAAAGTAGCCGAGAAGATCGAGATCCAAACCAGCCATCAGGTCGAGCTCTACAACGTGGACGTCCGCCAGGACCAGCGCTACCTGGCTGAACACGACCTCTTCCCTTGCGGAGACAGAGACGAATCCCGGTTCTCTCCCGACTTCGAGATCCCCTTGACCTGCCTGGAGATACAGGTGGCAGGAGATCCTTTTATGCCAAGGGAGATCTCCTGCATTGAGATCCTGGATGGCCGCAAGCGGAGGCTGGAAGGGCCAGAGAGACAGGTCCTCTCCGATCTCCTGGAGCTTATCAAGGCCCATGATCCGGATTTGATTCTCTGTCCCCATGCAGACACCTGGATTCCTCTCATGCTTCGCAAGGCCAGGAGATTCGGCCTGGAGCCCACATTCAGCCGCACTGGCTTCTTCAAGCCGATGGCCTCCAAATCCTATTGGAGCTATGGAAAAGTCAACCACAAAGAGGGTGCAATGATTCCCGAGGGCCGCATTCTCATAGACACTGCCAAGAGCTTCGTCTATGCCGAGAGCGGCCTGAAAGGCGTCCTCATGGCTTCCCGGCTATCCGGCCTCTCCCCCAACCTCACCTCTCGCTTCACGCCCGGCACGCTCATATCCAGCTACGAGGTCTTCGAAGCACTGAGGAGAGGCGTGGCCGTGCCCTTTCGGAAGAGGGATGCAGAGGGCTTGAGGACTATCTCCGAGCTGAGGGCCTGCGACAAAGGCGGCATGATATTCCAGCCGGAGCCGGGCGTGTACGAGAAGGTGCACCAGATCGACTTCACATCCCTGTACCCCTCGATTATCGTAAAGTACAACCTCTCTCCTGAAACCGTTCGAGACCCCGAGCTGAAGGGCTTTCTCAGCACCGTGCTCTCCTCCCTGCTCAATTTGCGCATCGAGACCAAGAGGCTGAAGAAGACCAATCCGGATTATGCAGGCATAGACTCAGTCCTTAAGTGGATGCTGGTAACCTGCTTTGGCTATACCGGCTACAGAAACGCCAAGTTCGGCCAGATCCAGGTTCATGAGCGGATCACGGAAATCTCCAGGGAGTTGCTCATGCAGATCAAGGAGCTGGCCGAGGGTATGGACTTCCGGGTCCTGCACGGCATCGTCGACTGTTTATGGGTTATAGGCGAGAGCATAGCGAGCTTCAAGGAGGCTGTGGAGAGGGAGACGGGCATCTTGACAGAGGTGGACTCCTACGACTGGATCGCCTTCCTGCCCATGGCCGACGGCTCAGGGGCCTACAACCGCTATTTTGGGCGGCTGGACACGGGCAAGATGAAGATCCGGGGCGTGATGGCCCGCAAGGGAGACACGCCCAAATATGTGCTCCGCATGCAGAAAGAGCTGTTCGAGGTCTTGTCCGAGGCGGGGAGCCGGGAGGAGCTGAGGTGGATAGAGCCAAAGGCCCGCGAAGTACGCAGGCGGTACATGGACGAGCTTGTAGAGGCGAACGTCCGGGAGCTGGCCATTCATCGCAGGGTGAGCCGCTTGAGCTATTCCCGCAGGTGTGCTGAAGCTTCGGCGGTGCAGGCTCACCAGAAGCTGGGAATTTCACTGGCTCCGGGGATGGAGATAGGCTACGTGGTGAAGGACGCCAAAAAGTGGGAAGTGGAGACGGAAAGGACGGCGACAGAATTCGATGCCGTATACTATAGAAAATTGCTGGAGAAGGCATGGGAAGAAGTGGGATTTGTGTTTACGCAAAAGAAAGAGATGAGCAGTGTCCATCTCTTTGCGATCTAGGGCTAGACATCTGCTAGAATCTCTGCTTTCTTAGCATCATATTCTTCTTCGGTGATCAATCCGGCATCTATCATGTTCTTAAGGGTCTTTAGCCTTTGAGCAGGATCACCCGTCTCGCCAACCTCACCGGATGATCCGCTCAAATCGTTTGCAGTCTGCTGATAACTCGAGGGACGGTTTATCGTATCGATACTACCACCTGCTGAGGGTGACTCCTTGGCCTCAGGAAGCACGGAAGGCACCACCGCATCTTTCTTTGAGGCGGCAGGTATTCGGCTCGTTTCCTCTTCATCGATGCCCAGGTCTTTTATTTCCTCCTCCTTAAAAATGCAGTACCTCATAGAATCGGAATCAGCAGTCCGGAGATATATATCGCCAGCCAGCGCCACCTCTTTATTCTTGCTCAGTGTTATGGGGCTGTCTTTGTTGTCCATTGAAATCTGGTCGGAAGTAATGGCAGAGATCTTCAACTTTTCGAAGGATGTCCCGTCGGTGACTGAGATTGGCGAATCGGAGATCTGCCAGACTCCGTCTACGGTGGCCAGGTTCTGGTCCGAGCCTCTAAAAGCATTCTTGAAGTGAACTGCGATGACGACCACATTTTTCAGGTCTCCCACATCTTTTTTGTAGTAGTAGGTCTTATCGGACAAAACCGCATTCTCTTTTGATGGTTGGAATATCTTGGAACCAACGACCTTGTCCTCTTTGAAAAGCTCGACGTAAACCCGTCCATCCTCTGCATTGACGGACCTCAGCTCCAGGCGATAGCCATCCATCAGCATCAAAGGAGTGTTTGTGGTGATGGTCCTCTCAGTGTCATCATCAGCGAGGATCTTCAATAGCTGCCCCTTGGCCAGAGCACTTTTGTCTGTGGACTTATTGAAAAGGTAGCCCTTCTCGGAATCCGATCCTTCTATATATCCAGCAAAGCACTTCTCTCCCATAAATCCTATAACGTTATAGAACCCCCAATCTTCGAAGTCGAAGTCATCTACCATAGCCTTGGTGGAGTATGTAACACCATCGGGCTGTTCGAGCTTGCCATCGGTGACGGTTGCGGTCAGCTTTTCTGTCTTGATGTTGTCATCAATATCGTAGTAGAAGCCGGCAAAGTTGTCGGCAGTCCAGGTAGAGGTATCAGTTGCCACAGTGCCCCTTAGCTCATAGCGCCCGGGCTTTGTGATCTCCTTGTAGACGTAGTACCTGATCTCATCGGCATCGGCGGTCTTGATGCTTACGCCGCCCATCAGGGGGATTTCCTTGTTCCTGCTGAGGGTAATGTCGTTGTCCTTATTGTTCATGGTGATCGTGTCGGCGGTGACGGTCTGGATGGTCATCTTGTCGTACCCGGTGTTCTCAGACACATCTGTGAAGGTATCAGAGAGCTGCCAGAGTCCATCAACAGTTGCCAGATCCGTATCGGATCCGCGGAAGGCATTTTTGAAATGTGCGGCGACTATGACTACATTCTTGGAGTCGCCGATATCCTTCTGGTAGATGAAGGTTTTATCGGCCATGGTCGCGCCATCCTTGGACGGGTAAATGACCTTTGTGGTTAATTTAGTGCCATCCTTGAAGAGCGTGATTGTAACCTCGTTACCATCTACTTCGACTGAATCGATAGACAGCATGTAGCCGTCTTCCAGCTCAAGTGGTGTGCTGGAGGTGACGGTCTTCTCAGTATCGTCATCTACCAGGACCTTGAGAAGCTGCTCGTCGGAGAGAACATTCTTGTCTTCAGACTCTTCGAAGAGTATATCGTCGATGCTGCCGGGGGTGTCAAGGTATCCGGCAAAGTATTTCTCGGCCATGAAGCCGATGACATTGTAATATCCCCAATCCTCGAATTCAAAGTCATCCTTCTGGGTAGTGGTTTGATAGGTAAGTCCGTAGGGATAACTTTCGCTTAGCCTTCCATCGTCCAAGGCTGCAGTGAGCACTTCAGTGCCCACATCGCAATCGAGATCGTAGTAGAAACCGGCGAAGTTCTGCGGGTTCCATGTAAAGTCGCCTGTGGCTACTTGACCGCGGAGCATTATGATATTATCGTATTCGCCGGAACCTGGGAAAAGGCTTCCCTGCCCAATTAAGGGAAATATGACTGCAAAGGCGATCAAGATGCTTGTTGATATCAATGTAGACATGAAGCTGGCTCTAATACGATCTCCTCCGTCTGAACATTAGGTCGATTGGCAATTACTCTATTATCAATGAATATTAAAGATATGCTTGTCAGAACTCATTGCGACATGTGCGAAAATCTCATTGACCGCAAGTAATAGCTTATCTAAAATCCACACCAATAGGTTGTGTTTAAATATTAAAAAATGCATAGTAATTCTAAAATTAAAAAAATTTATCGCGGCCCACAGCCCGGATGGCTAACCCCCAATATCTCCGAACCTCATGCGCATTTCGTAGACCCCTTCCTCACTTCTCTTTTCCGTATCAAATCCCATATTTTTAAAGAGATCGAGCATGGGCTTATTCTCAACTAAGACCTCGGCAGTAAAACCCAGCAGGCCCCGTCGTCTGGCCAGGCGGGTGAGATAATGGAGCAGATCGTGGCCTACGCCCATATTTTGATACTCATCCTTTACCACCAGCGCAACCTCGGCGGTATGCATCTTCTTATTTATCTCATATTGTCCAATTGCAGCGATGGTTTCTCTGCTATCGCCCTCCACAATGGCCAGGATCATCATACTATCAGCATAATCCACTATCCCGAACTTCTGCAGCCGCTCATGGGGCATGTCCATCCGAACGGACATGAACCTCTTGTACATGCTGTCATTGGAAAGAGCATAGAAAAAGTCCTTCATCAAGGGCTCATCTCCTATCTTCACCGGCCTGAGGAGTATACGCAGCCCGCTCCTGGTTGTCCTGAATGTCTCTAAAGCCACCGGGTACACACCGTTCACGCCGGGTATGAATGCTTGATCTTTGTAGATGAGCAAAAGCTTCCTGGCTTCATCAATGAGCCAAGGCCGAAACTTGGGATGAGCTATAGCAATAAGATCCATGGCACGTTCCCTGATATTCTTGCCGTGCAGATATGCTATGCCATACTCGGTTACTACATAATGCACATCTCCTCTGGTAAGAGTCACTCCCGTCCCCTCTTGGAGAGAGGGCACTATTCGGGAAATGGTGTCGTTGATGGCGGTTGATGGAAGGGCCAGGATGCTCTTGCCGCCCGGTGCAAGCGCAGCACCTCTCATGAAATCTGCCTGGCCGCCGATGCCGAAGTAGAATGTCCCAGCCAGTGATTCTGCCGTAGCCTGGCCGGTTAAATCAATCTCCATGGCACTGTTGATTGCAGTCATTCGCTTGTTCTTGGCGATAATCAACGGATTGTTAACATAATCGATGGTCTTGAAGGAAAACGTTGGATTCTCATCCAGGAACTCGTAAGTCTCCTTTTTGCCCATGCAATAGGATGCTACCGTCTTTCCCGTATCGATGGACTTCCTGCTGTTATCAATCACGCCTTTTTGCATCAAATCAATGATTCCGTCGCTTAGGAGTTCAGTATGTACCCCGAGATGCTTTTTCTCACCCAGGTATGCGACCGCTGCATTGGGTATAATGCCGTATCCAACCTGCAATGTAGATTCGTCCTCGATGATCCGGGCAACGTACTTGCCTATCGCTTTGATGCTGTCCCCCGGGTCTTCTACCGTATACTCCAGCAATGGTTCATCGTGAGGAATAATGAAATCTACATCTTTTATATTTATGAAGCCGTCACCCTGAGTGCGAGGCATATGGGTGTTTATCTGGGCCACGATCAATGATGCTTTCTGGGTGGCAGCTTTTACTATATCTACGCTTATTCCCAGGCTCATGTATCCGTGCTTATCGGGAGGAGATGTCTGGATTAACGCTACGTCTATTGGCAGGATCTCCCTTCGAAAGAGGCCGGGAACAGCGGAAAGAGATATGGGCGTGTAGTCTGCTGCGCCTCTGTTGATCGCATTTCTCGTGCCTTCGCTTATGAAGAACGAATCGAGCCGGAAGTTGTCGCGAAATTTTTCATCCATGTAGGGTGCCGCGCCCACTGTCCATACGTGTATGATCTCGATACCGAAAAACGCTTTGGGATTATTGCCGACATAGTTCACCAGAGCGGAGACCAGGTATTGGGGTTCGCCGCAGCCAGTGCCTATGAAGATCTTATCGCCGGCATGGATATGGCCGAATATCTCCTCTTCTGTGGCGAACTTCTCCCGCCAAGTCTCCTTTAGATCCTCTAATAAATTGCAGCTTTTCATTGTCCCCCCGGCATCTATTTTGCGGATCGCAGAGCTGTACTGGACTCTCCAGAAAATCAATAACTCAAATATAACTATGAGATCTTTGATATAAAGGGTTTTGCATCGAAAAATCCGGGACACGGGCCAGGGGAATAGCAGGGACGTTATCATGATATCTCCCGCGCGGGCAAGCGGGCGCGCTGTGGTGGGCGGGCCTGCGAATGCCGGAAGGGCCGCCAGATGCAAAGCCCGCCAAGCGCAGCTTGTATGCTTGTCTTTTGCAGCCTGGTCGAGTTCAAATACGGTTTTACATTATATTCCGTCAAGTTGATCTACAAAGCATGATAATAACAGAAAGAAAAGGGAATTGAGATGACCGGCCTTGAAGAACTGATAAGGGAACTTTCACCAGAGCTTCATCAAGAGGCAGAGGACTATATTAGCTTCCTGATCGAGAAGCGGGCCAGAAAGCCCAAATGTGATCTGAAGCTCGATTGGATTGGGGCATTGCAGGATAAGAGTGATCAATATTCATCGGTAGAGCTTCAGCACAGGATTCTTGACTGGTGGGACGACGAGGAATATGTACCTCCTCGATACCAACATACTCCTTGAGCTATTTTTGAGAAGGCAGAAGTATATTGAGGTTGAAGCCTTCCTTCGCCAGGCTCCTCAGGAGAGTCTTGCGTGGTTCACTTCAAGAGAGTCCTGATTTATGTCCATCTGCATTTTCCTGGCGCATCTGTTTGACTATAGGATACATGTTGAGATACATGGGCGGATAGTTTCTATTGGAATATTTTTTTATTATCTTGAATCCCGATTTCTCATAAAATCCAACAGATTCACGCTTTGAGTCCAGAGTAATGTACCTGCATCCGACTTCTCCGGAGAGCTGGTAGGTCTTACCAATGGCCCATAGCAAAAGGAATCGACCAATTCCGCGTCCTTCTGCTCTCTTATCGACTGCCAGCCTGGCAATCTTTATGGCAGGATATCGAGGATAGGGGTAACCATCTATGCCGTCGTCCTTTTCTACGAGCTTGACTTCAATTGTATCAGTAACGAGCGAAATAAATCCCAGGATTCTCTCCGGTTCTAAGCACAGATACGTCCTGCTTATCAGGTCTTCCTGAGAGTTCTTTGCATCTTCTGAAAGGAAATTATTCAAATCATCGTTGCTGCAATGAAAAAATGAAGTGTCATGGCTATCTCTCATATAAACAACATTTAGATCTTCGAGAGATACCTGTCTCATGATGCTGGATGGGCTTTATAAATTCGGATAGCCTCTCGAAACATCTCCATCTGCTCTTTGGTTGGCTTCTTAGGGTTCCTGAGATCCTCTAAGAACTCCTCCGCATCTTCTCCTTCCAGGACCAGACCTATTTCAATGGGATGAGCCATTTCGCAAAGCCTCTTTTCCTTTTATGCGGTTCATATTCTTAAGGATTTGCCGGCAGCATTTGAGGGAGATTGCCGCTCGGGCAGGCCTGCGAGCGCCGGAAAGGCCGCCAGCTGCGACACCCGCCAAGCGCAGCGCATATTTTGCGGCTCGGTCGAGTTAAAAAATCGCCAGATGCAAGACGAAATCAATCGGCAAAAAAAAGAAGTGACGCCCAAATAGCCCCTATGGCACCTTTTTTTCCTTTTTCTTCTCCGGCTCTT
>JALNZQ010000310.1 GCA_023229165.1 Methanothrix sp. | reverse complement strand
TGTTTTGATTGATGTAGTTGCAAATGCAATCATTCTTTTTGTTTCTCTAGGTCTTACTTCGATTTGGTTCAAACGATCTCTTAATGAGCGGTGATGCATTCGAAATGACAACCCCCCTCTGGTCCCCTTGTTTCACCCTTACTCCTGCCATCGCCCGCGGTCTGATGCAGATTGAGGCGGCGCGTGCTTTAGTGGACCGCACGCCCCTCTCGCCTTCAGCGGAGGCCGCGATGCGTGCCCGCGCTCGTGTGCGGGCTTCCCGCTCTTCGACCTTCATCGATGGCGGCCGTCTCACACTTGAACAGGCGCATGCTGTAATTGCCGACGAGACGGCTGAGATCGCAGGAATGGAAAATAATGCCGCAGATGTGCGAAATTATAGCAAAGCTCTCCAGAAGGCGGAGGAGTGGACCAAGATGAGCCTTCCCCTCACTGAGATCCTCATCGGTCGCTTTCATAGATTGGCCACGACCGGCAAATCCTCCCGCCCCACGCACCTGCGCAAGAAAAAGAGAGCCATAAAGAACTCGCTTACCGGAGATGTAGTTTATCTTCCTCCCCGGCCCGAGGACCTGCCCGAGCTGATCGCAGCTCTTGAAATCTGGACGGAGGAGGCCAGAAGCAGCGATTTGGCGGTCCCCGTTATCGCCGGTCTTGTTCACTACCAGCTTGCCACTATCCATCCCTTCAATGAAGGCAACGGCAGAACCGCCCGCCTGTGCGCAGACTTCATCCTGATGAGGGACGGCTATAGTTTGTCTGGCTTGATCATGCCGGAGGAGCAGTACGCAGAGGATCTTGACAGCTATTACCAGGCACTCAATGTGCATGGAAAGTTGATCGATTATTACGAGGGGCGAGCTGAAGCGGACCTTACGTCTTGGTTGGAGTACTATGTCGCCTCACTGGTGCAAAGCTGCGAGGTTAGCTTACATGAGATGGCAAAATACATAGCTTCAACTCCCAGGAAAAAAAGACCGAGGCACTGAGCCGCCCGGACCACCGGGCACGGGTGATGCTGAGCCTCTTCGTCGAGAAGGATCGCATCACCGCTCCCCAGGTGGCCGCCGAGCTGGCCCTCTCTGAGCGCATGGCCAGAAACCTTCTCAAAGGCTGGATGGATGACGGCTGGCTGGAGGTGGCCGACCCTCCCGGCGGAGGCGGGCTTACTCGTTATCGGCAGTTTATCGGCAATACATCGGCAGCTCATCGGCAACAGCTCAGAGAAGAAGGAATAATGATCTTTGAGGGCTTTAGGGACGGTCTTGTCCAAAGCCTGACCTCCACTTAAGGCAATCAAGATATACCCTCCAGCCAATCCTCTCGCTCATGCGCGCTGCAATCATTGTCTCCGACCCCCAGGATTGGACGGCCCAGGCTCTTCTCGCCTCCTTCCTAAAAAAAGGCATGGATGCGTTTTTTCTGAACTTCTCCGACCTTTTCGCAAGCATCACAAGCGGCCAATCCTTTGGCTGTTCGGGGGTCGATCTCCTGAATCTGGATGCCATAGTCGTGCGGGACTTGGGCCGACGGGGGCCTGGCGATGTCGCCTTCCGCTTTGAGGCCCTGCAAGCCCTGCAGGAAAAGGGAATTTGCATCATCAATCCACCCCAGGCCATTGCCCGGGCGGCCAACAAGTTCGCCACCTCCCGTGCTCTTCATGATGCTGGAGTCGCCACTCCCAGGACCTTTGTCACCACCAGCTTCAAGGAGGCAGAAAAAGCCCTGCACGATTTCAAAAAAGCAGTCTCCAAGCCCCTCTTCGGCTACAAGGGCAGAGACATCGTTCTTTTGGAGGACGGAGTCGAGGCAGACTCTGCCCTGCTAAAGAGCATCGTGGGAAGCCAGGGTCTGGTCTACTTGCAGGAGTTCATTGCCATCGATTCTCCCCGCGACATCCGGGCCTTTGTAGTGGACGGCGCTGTTCTCGGGGCCATCTATCGCGTCGCTCCTCCCGGTCAGTGGATCAGCAACCTGGCCCGTGGCGGCCGGGCAGCCGCCTGTCCTCTTACCAAGGAGCTGGTGGAGTTGTCGGCAAAGGCCGCTAAAGCGGTGGGCGCCATCTACTGCGGCGTGGATCTCCTGGAGACGGCCCGCGGCCTCGTCGTCATCGAGGTGAATGGAACGCCCTCGGGAAAAGGCATCTTCGAGGCCCTGGGCGTGGATGTGACGGCGGCTATAGCAAGCCATGTGCATCAAAATAGTTATCTACGTGGCCGTTAAATTGAGGCTCATGTTTACGATACTCACCGGTGCACAGTTTGGTGATGAAGGCAAAGGCAAGGTTATTGATCTGCTGGCCGAAAATTACGATGTCGTGGTTCGCTTCCAGGGTGGCGACAACGCCGGCCATACCGTGGTTGTAGGCGGAAAGAAGTACAAGCTGCATCTGGTCCCCAGCGGCGCGATCTTCGGCAGAAGGCTGCTAATCGGCCCGGGCGTGGTGCTCAACCCCCGCGTCCTGTGGAGCGAGATCCAGGCCCTGGAATCAGAGGGCATAAAGGTCGATATCGGCATCGATGCCAAGACGACCATCATCATGCCCTATCACATTGAGCTCGATGGCCTGCGTGAGAAGGCCAGGACGGAGAAGATCGGCACCACCAACCGTGGCATTGGGTTTGCCTACGTGGACAAGATTGCTCGCGAGGAGGTGCAGATGGGAGATCTCACCGATCCGGCTCTGCTGGAGGCCAAGCTCAAGGAGATCGGCCCGGCCAAGGAGAAGGCCATCGCCGACATGGGCGGTGACCCCACGGTGGTCAGGTATGCGCCATACATTGATGAGTATCTGGAGATCGGAAAGCGACTGAAGGACAGGGTGACGGATGTCTCGCGTGAGATCAACGTTGCTCTCAT
>JALNZQ010000309.1 GCA_023229165.1 Methanothrix sp. | reverse complement strand
GGATTTGGCGTCCTCTTCCGACATATCCGTCATTGCATAAATGACATCAAGCACCTTATCGCTTATGCCCAGCTCCTCAGCCACAGCCCTGGCATGGTCAATCACATCAGTGCCCTTGATGCCCATCTTATAGGCAATCTGATCGAGAATGGTCTCTCCTGCATAAAGAGCAAACTCCTGATACATGATGCCTAAAGACCGGCGCACATTCATTCTGTCGGGCGAGTAGGAAATCATGTCCACCCACTTATCACCATAACGATAGCATACGCTTCCCTCATCCGGCAGTCTCACGCCCTGCATGATCTTGAGAAGCGTGGTCTTCCCCCCGCCACTGTTGCCGATGATGGATGTGATCTCGCTCTCGTTTATATCGAAGTTGAGGTTCTCCATTCTAAGGACATTCAGAACCTCTCCTGTGCAAATCTGGCAGCCTCTCTTAGATAGACCTCTCACTTTAATAAGAGGCTGGGCATCAGGCCAAGATGCCAGAGGCTCCATTTTTCCAATCCCTGCCATGAACCGGTCCAAGACAAGCCTTGGTTTCCCATCGGCGACGATCTTTCCCTTCTCCAGCCAAATCAGTCTATGTGCCAGATACTCATGAATCTCGGGCAGATGTGATACTACGATTATGGTCAGATCCAGCTCCTTGTTCACGTTCTTGATGGCATCCAGCACCTCTTGCTTGGTGGCCGGACAGGCCATGGTGGCCGGCTCATCCAGCAGCAATATTTTTGGCTTCTTGGCCAGCTGCCTGGCTATGAGCAGCCTTTGCTTCTCGCCGCCGCTGAGGATGGTGGCCAGATGCTGCGCTTTGTCTCCCAGGCCCACTAGTCGCAGGTAGTGCATGGCCTCCAGGTACATCTCATCATAGTCCACGTCTTCGATAATAGGCAGAACCTCATAGCCGGTTTTCCTGGCATGAATCCTTCGCACCACGTTTTTAAGGGCAGTCTCTGTCCAGAGTGCGAAGTCTCTTTGCAGATGTATGGCAGTAACGGCCATCTGCGCCCTTTTCACCTCGTCGCTGGAATCGGGTGTGATGGTCATGCCATCCAGGAGAATCTTGCCGGAATCAAAGCTCTCCATACCTCTCAGAATCTTCATGAGGGTGCTCTTGCCTCCCCCGCTCTTTCCCACCAATCCTAAAATCTCACCCGGCCTCGTGGTGAAGCTGACATTTTCAAGAGCCACAACATCTCTGTCCTTCACCCTGTATGTCTTGGACAGATTTTCTATCTGGAGCAAAATAAAAACCTCCTACCTTACCTTAGTTCCCGTTTCCACAAATTCACGAGGCCGGAGCAGAACGGCCTTGCCGACTGCATCTGCGGCCAGGAGCATGGCTTGCGACTCGACGCCAAAGAGCTTGGTCGGTTTGAGATTGGTTAAAACGACCACCTGCGTGCCTACCAACTCCTCTGCTGAATAGGCCCCGGCAATGCCTGCCACTACCTGACGAGTCTCGTCTCCGATATCGACCAGGAGCTTGAGCAGCTTCTTTGAGCCCTTAATGGGGCCGGCCTCCTTAATTTCGCCTATGCGCAAGTCCAAAGATCCAAACTCCTCAAAAGAGATTTCACCCTTCTTCGCGGCAGCTTTTTCCGCTGCCTTCCCCTTGATGTCAGCTTTTTCTACCCTCTCCTTAAAGATCCTGTCCAGCTCTTTGACGAATGCCTCTTCCATGCGTGAGAAGAGGATCTCGGGAGTGCCGAGCAGGCCCCCCTCCGGCAGAGGAATCAAAGCCTCCTGGAAGGATTTTTCCGCTACGGACCCATCCAGGCCCAGCTGCTTCCAGGCAGCTTCCATCTTAGTGGGCATGACTGGCTGCATGAGTACGACCATCGCCTTGGCAATCTGCAGACAGCTCCTCAGCACGACGCCAGCCGCTGCTTTATCGCTCTTGACCAGCTTCCAGGGTTCATGGCTCTGGAAGTAGATATTGCCATAGTCCGCCAAAGTCATCACGCTGTCTATGGCCTTCTTGAACTCATACTCTCCCAGGTCGGTTGCGACTTCATCCAAGGTCTGCTTTATCCTGGCCATGACCTCCGGGTCGATTCCCCCCAGGGGGACTTTGCCCTCGAAGTTCTTCACTGTAAAGGTCAAGGCGCGGTTGATGAAGTTTCCAAACGCTCCCACCAGCTCGGTGTTTACCTTATCCGCAAATATCTTCCAGGCGAAGTTGACCTCCTTGTTGTGAGCCGTGTAGCTGGCCAGATAGTAGCGCAGCAGATCGGGATGAAGGCCCTTTTCCAGGTAATCGTCTTTGACCCAGATGACATTGCCCCGCGATTTGGAGAATTTCTTGTCGTCTATCTTGAGCATGCCGCTGGCCACCACCGCAGAAGGTAGAGTGTACCCGGCTCCTTTGAGCATGGCCGGCCAGAAGATGCAGTGATGGTAGACTATGTCCCCGCCGATGAAGTGTATGATCTTGGCCCCATTCTTCCAATAGCTCTGCCAGTCCCGACCGTTCCTGGCACACCACTCCTCGGTGAAGGCGATGTAGCCGATAGGTGCATCCACCCAGACATAGACCACCAGATCTTCGTGTCCTGGGAACTTGATGCCCCAGGCCATATTGCGGGTTATGCACCAATCCTTCAGTTCCTGGCGAACCCACTCCATAGCGTAATTGCGGGCGGAAGTCGTCCCTCCCAACGTCTCAAGATACTGGAGCAGAAAATCCTTGAATTCTGATAGCCGGAAGAAATAATGGATCTGCCTGCGATACTCGGCCTTTCCGCCGCAGACCTTGCAGACTGCATTTTTGATCTCTCCGGGCTCCAGATGGCGACCGCAGCCCATGTCGCACTCGTCGCCGCGAGCGGGCTTTCCGCAGTACGGACACTCT
>JALNZQ010000065.1 GCA_023229165.1 Methanothrix sp. | reverse complement strand
TGGTAGTCGTAGGGGATTCTCGTTTTGCATCCGCATAATCCAGATCGACCCGAAGCATAGTCCAAAACTCAAAGAAGTTTTTACCCTTGGCTTTTTGATGGCTCTTCTCGGCTTCTCCGATTCGATTATGTATGCTTGATTTATCCTTGCCGCCCTTTATCTCAATGGAGACCAATGGTCTATTTGTTGAGCCGATTTTCTCAATAATACTAATGTCTGGATCGCTCGAAAATTCTACGGTTACGATGCGTTTCGAATCATTTTCAATTATGAGTGCCTTATCTGTTTCGCTCTTCAGATACGGTAAAACGAGACTTTTGAGCAATTTGAAGATTTTATCTGTTGCATTTTTCCCAAATTCTGTATTAAGTCCGCCCCGTAGTTGAGGACCCAAAGTCAATATTTGTAGATCGCGAATTGTGGTCAACGATAGATCATCTATCTCACCAATCATGATCTCTGCAGTTCCTATAAGGCTGATACATAATGGTTCTATCTGCGGTTTGATCTTTTGAGAGATTATGCCATGCTCTTCCAGGCGCTTGAATGCCCCGAACGGGCCTTTATTATAAAATTCTTTTTGCGAAATTCCTAAGAGCAAGCGATAGTATCCGAGTAGTTTGGGATTGTTCTCCAAGATGCACGGAACCGGGAAGAATAGCTCACCACGAAGGCCAAACGAAGCGACCTTTTTGATTGATTCGTGATCTACAAAATCTGCCAACTGTTTGTCAATATTCGGGATCGAGAGGTGCTTAACCGTATCGCTTAGTGCTTGGTAGAGGTATTGATCATTTATTGATTTTAACTTATAGTAAAACGCGATTTGCAGGTCCGGCTTGAGTACGGGTAGTAGTGATAGTTTCATTATTAATTGCCTTCTTCTATTCGTTTGCGTGCTATTTCAACATATTCTGGTTTTAATTCAATACCAACAAATCTTCGATTTAGCTCAAGACATACAACTCCAACCGTACCTGAGCCGAAGAATGGATCGAGCACAATATCATTTTCGTTTGCACTCGCTAGGATGCATGGCCTTACCAGCTCCTTGGGAAATGAGGCAAAGTGAGCATAATGGAATGGTTCGGTATTTATGGACCAAACGGTACGGCGGTTGCGAAATCCGTTCTTGGACTTGGAAGGCTCAACAAGCTTATCGTAAACATAATTGTATTTCTCCGACTTGGAGAGGAGAAACATATACTCATGGCAGCGCGTGGGACGGTCTTTGACCGATTCGGGCTGGCAGTTCGGCTTATGCCAGATGATATCCGAGCGCAAATACCATCCATCCGATTGAAGGGCAAAAGCCAGTCTCCATGGGATGCCGATCAGATCTTTGGGTTTCAATCCCTGGGGAGTTGGGGGCCGGTAGCTCATGGCTCGAGCGGGATTCTTCCGGTCCACGTCTCGCCAGGCGCGGTTGCCGCTGGTGTATGAATCACCAATATTGAGCCATAGAGTACCGTCTTGTGTAAGAGTACGTCTGACTTCTCTGAATACCAGCACTAAATTGTCTAAATAATCCTGCATCTCCGGTTCTGCGCCGATTTGATGAGGCTCTCCGTAGTCTCTGAGGCCCCAATAAGGAGGACTAGTAACGCAACATCTAAAATAATTTTCTTTAAATTTCTTGAGGTTCTCTAATGCATCGCCCCGGATGACCAATGAGTCAAACTCTTGATCGGAATAGTTTGATGTAAGGGTTACCTTCTGTGATGCTGGAAATCGTGGGCCGATGCGGGGCATTGATTTTATGCATACGTCGTCTTCTATTATCTGGCACATATCTGATCTGTTGCAATCCTCTTGTATCATGGCCTTGAGCGGGATGGTTTATGAATATGCCTGTACCTGGTATATATTTATTTTCAAAATGTTAGAATTACAAGAATAGTTCTTAGGCTTATCGGTCTGCTCGCAAAGCAAAACCAGCTACCGCTAAGGTAGCTTCGACCGACACCATTAATAAGGGGTAATTGGTTTGCGGGTGGCTTGTAGTCTGGGGCGGCTTTTTGTTACAATCTCCCTCCTTTGCCTTTTGCCGCCTCGGACTCTTTCCTCCTTTCCATCCAATGGCAATTCTTTGCAGATTAATTTGTCGGATGAGGCCCGCAAAGCTCCTGAATCATTTCTGCCTGCGCGATCACTTCCGCAAAGCTGGTTGCCGATCTTCCCCAGGCTGTGGCCCTTTCCGAACTCTTATTCTCCAGCATGGCCTGGTCAAGCCACCAAATCGCTTCCCCGTAATTGTTTTCCGCCTCCGCCCATAAATTCGCTGCCTTTTCCGTAGGCTGCTTTCCCATCACCTGAACCGTCTTCCACATGACCGCTGTTGCATCCATTTTGAGGTCAAATACGAGGTCTTCCGGTCGTTTTCCCAGGGTCAAGTTGACATAGGTTCCTGTCTGGCCGCAAGCCAAGGTGCCCCAGTACGGCATGCCGGGATTTCCCGTGCAGATGGAGACTTTATGGTCGCTGGGAATGGCTATTGCCGAATAAAGTGTAGCAACATCAGGGCGGAAGCGGTTGATGGTGTTGGTGCTCCAGGGATCGTCAAGATGCCATTTCCTCCCGTCCCACCAATCGGTTAGAGAGAAAGTCCGCACGGCTGTTGTATAGTTGAACCTGCTCTGCTGGTCGGCGATCATCTTCTCTGCGGTGATGTATCGATAATAGCTGGATGGGTAATACTTCAGTGGGTCCCAAATCGGTTGTGACGGTTTCATCCTGGGATTAAGATAATGATTGGTCACCACCAGATAATCAGATTCGTTGTTGTCCCCGGCCTTTCTCAGGGCATATCTGGCCCGGGTGGCTTCTAGGACAGTGGCATTGCCTCCGGCGTCAAGTAGGAGGTGATTAAGGCCGAACATGCGGGTAGAGTTGATGAGGAAATTTTCCGCTTCAGGGACGTTGCCGCAGGTCATGGCCACATAGGGAAGCTCCAAAAAGCCTGTGATGCCGGGGCCGTTGTCGCCGGGACCCTTTTGAGAGGCTGCCGCCAGGATGTATATCAATCCCTTATCGTTGAAGGCAGAGTTGCTTCCTGTTCGCCCCGCACCGGAGGGAATGATGCAGGAATTCCCTGAATCGGGGTAGAGGGCAAGGATGATCGAATAGGAATTAGAGGGCAGATGATAGTAATCGAAATTTGTCCCCGCGATCATACCTTTGCCGGTGGTGTTGCCGAAGGCGGCAATGGCCGTGCAGTGATCAGGAGGCTGTGGCCCCTTACTTCCGCCCCAGTAGAGCATCACCACCGGATCATCCGGGCCAAACTGAAAACCTTGATCGTTCATGGCATCCGACATACCTCGGAAAAATGAGATGAAATCAAATTGGGGAAGCTCTCTTGCGATATATTGCCGGTATTCCCGGCAGCTCTGCAAGATCTCATGCGATGAGTTCTTTGCGAGAGCACTGGCCCAGGCGGCGTCCCGCACGATTGCGATGTAATCCTTGGCCTGAAGGGCATACTGATATCCCATCTCATAGGGATCGCCTTGCATTATGACGATGGGCATTATGCCGGGCGGGGGGATATAGGTTTTCGATGATATGCCCACGTACGGGTCAGAATTGTTTGATGGGTTGCTGGATAGATTGGTGGGAATTATCTTTTCCATACTTTCGGCGTTTGCGAGCCCTGCTAATGAACAGTAAACGAGGATACAGAGCAGGACAAGAGCTGATTGAAGGGAGCATTTCCGGGATTTTTGTCTGTACATGCTATGATGCAATGTTCTAATTTCGATAAAATTCTTTTGAGTGAGGATATTCCCTATCTTGCCTTCATAGCTCATCCGCAATACTTGCACCCAGCCATCGTCTCCCCATTGCCCAGGTAGAGCACCTGGCAACGGCTGCCATAGCGAAAGACGGTCACGCCTTTGCAGCCCAGGTCGTAGGCCAGATTGAACACTCTCAGCACGTCGCTTGGCGTGGCGCTCTCCGGCAGGTTCACTGTCTTGGAAACAGCATTATCCGTGTACTTCTGAAAAGCAGCCTGGATACGGACGTGCTGCTCGGGCGGGATGTCCAGAGCGGTGACGAACAGGTCCTTGAGGTCCTGAGGCACGCCCGCCATATCCGCAGCCGAGCCCTTTCCGGCCAGTTCCGCTTTCATCTCCGGAGTGTAGATGCCGCGCGCCACTGCTGCGTTCTCGAAGATGGGCGAGACTTCCAAAAGTCGCGCGCCCTCCAGCACCCGGCGCACGAAGGCCAGCGCAAAGAGCGGCTCGATGCCGCTGGATGTCCCGGCGATGATGCTGATGGTGCCTGTGGGAGCGATCGTGGTCAGCGTGGCGTTTCTCATGGCGCTCAAATTCTTGAGTTTGGACTCCTCGAAAAGGGAAAAAGAGCCGCGCTCTTCGCCCAGTCGGGCAGACTGCGCGCGCGCTGCCTGGGAGATAAATTTCATGATATCTTCCGCCACGCGCACGGCTTCCTGGGTGTTGTAGGAGATGCCCATTAAGATAAGCATCTCGGCAAAGCCCATCACACCCAGTCCGATCTTTCGCGACTGCAAGGTGGTCTCTTCGATTTGCTTCAGAGGAAAGCGATTGACATCGATGACATCGTCCAGGAAGCGCACGGCGAGAGCGACCAGTCCCTCCAGTCGCTCCCAGTTCATCTCGCCCTTCTCCACCAGTTTTGCGAGGTTGATGGACCCCAGGTTACAGGACTCGTAGGGCAAGAGCGGCTGCTCGCCACAGGGATTGGTGCTTTCAATCAGGCCGGGCAGAGGGTGGGCGGCATTGATCCGATCGATGAAGATCATGCCCGGATCGCCCCCCTGCCAGGCACAGTCGGCAATCAGGTTCATGGTCTCTTGAGCATCGATGCGGCCTGTGCTCTGGCCGTTTCGCGGATTGATGAGATCGATATTTTCACACGTGCGGGCTTTTTGCATGAACTCATCCGTCGCCGCCACCGAGATGTTGAAATTCTCCAAAAATCCCGGCTTTTCTTTGGCCTGGATGAATTCCAGTATATCGGGATGATCGACTCGAAGTGTGGCCATGTTTGCGCCCCGGCGTCTGCCTCCCTGCTTGATCACATCCGTGGCGGTATCAAAGATGCGCATGAAGGAGACGGGGCCGGAGGCCACTCCGCCCGTAGCGCCCACCACGTCATTTCTGGGCCGCAGACGGGAGAAGGAGAAGCCTGTCCCTCCCCCGCTCTGGTGGATGAGGGCCATGCTCTTCAGAGCCTCGAAGATGCCCGGCAGCGAGTCCTCCATCGGCAGGACGAAGCAGGCGGACAACTGGCCAAGCGGCAGTCCCGCGTTCATGAGCGTGGGGGAGTTGGGCAGAAATTCCAGGCCACGCATCATCTTTAAAAATTTGCTGCGCCAAATTGTTGCATCGCTGCCATACTTGCACTCCGCTCGCGAGACATGAGCGGCCACCCGCTCGAACATCTCCACCGGCGTCTCCGCGACAGCCCCGCGCTCGTCGCGACGCAGATATCTCTTCTTGAGAACTGTAGCGGCATTGTTGGTGAGCAAAAGACCGTCGGCAATGGCTGCGGCAATATTCTCTTGGCCAAGTTTTTCGGTCTCTCCATCGCTCTTTCTGATGCACTTGATCATAGCAGCGCCCCGCTACTGTTATCATACAGAATCGATATAAACATACATGTTAGGAAAAGACTGATCACTCTCATGAGGTTCATAAGATGAAGATTGCAATCTCAGGAAAAGGCGGTGTGGGCAAGACCACCCTGGCCGGCACCTTAGCCCGTCTCTTTGCCCGCGACGGCTACAATGTTCTGGCTATTGACGCGGACCCGAGCATGAATCTGGGCTCTGCTCTGGGAATTCCCAATCTACCCAAGCCCGTCACCGAGCACAAAGACCTGGTTCAGGAGCGTGCGGGCATGCCCGGCGGCATGTTCAAGATGAATCCCAAGGTCGACGATGTGGTGGCCATGTGCGGCTGCACCGGGCCCGATAATGTCAAGCTGGTGGTCATGGGCACCATCGATTCCGGCGGCTCGGGCTGCATGTGTCCTGCCAATGCGTTTGTGAAAGCGCTCATCAGGCATGTCATCGTTCGGGAAAAGGATCTGGTGATCCTGGACATGGAAGCGGGCATCGAGCATCTGGGCAGGGCAACCGCGCGCGGGGTTGACGCCATGATCGCCGTGGTAGAACCGGGCATGAGATCCATTGAGACCGTGGAGAGGATAATGCATCTGGGCAAGGAGATCGGCATCACCAGGTACTTCGCCGTCATAAACAAGGCAGACAATCCTGGGCCCGTGGCCGAGAAGCTGGCGCTGATGGGCATACCGGTCCTGGGGACCATTCCCTTTGACAAATGCCTGGTAGAAGCGGACCTGGCCGGAAAGCCGCCCATCGATGCAAAATGTCCGGCGGTAGAGTCCATTCGAAAGATAAAGACCAAATTAGAAGAGATGTTCGGCGAAAAAAAGCAGCCGGCCTAGAAGGTCATGCGGCCTGCTTTTATTCCCTCTTTTACAATCGATCCGATTACCCTTGCGCCGGGGCCCATGATGCGGCAGGCCTTTTGAGCCTCATCTTCGGCTACTACGACCACGAAGCCCATGCCCATGTTGAATGTGCGGTACATCTCGTCTTCATCCACATTGCCCAGCTCCTGCAGGAATGGGAAGATGGGCTGCGGCTCCAGGGGATCGGTGATCTCAAAGCCCAATTGAGAGATGCGGCGCAGCTTGAGAAGGCCCGAGCCGGTGATGTGGGCGAGGCCGTGCACATCGCACTCCCGCACCAGCTCCACGATCTCGGGGTAGATCCGTGTGGGGGTAAGAAGTTCTTCTCCAATGGTATTTTTCCCGCCGGGCATCTGGTCGAAATAGGTATACTTGGACTCGGCAATGATACGCCGGGCCAAAGTGTAGCCGTTGCTGTGCAGGCCGCTGCCGGGCACTCCTACCAGTGTGTCACCCTTCTGGATCTTCTCGCCCGTCACCACCTTGTCCTTGTCCACGATTCCGATGGCAGTGCCTGCCAGGTCGAAGCCCCGAATGATCTCCGGCAAGGAAGCCGTCTCCCCTCCCACGATGGTCATATTGGATATCTCGGCGCCTTTGCGAAGGCCTATCGCAATCTGCGCTGCTCTATCCGGATCCACTTTTTCTACGGCCAGATAGTCCACAAAGGCAATGGGCTCGGCTCCTATGGCATAAAGGTCGTTGACATTCATGGCGATGCAGTCGATGCCGATCGTATCCCACTTGGAAATAGCATTGGCAATGAGAACCTTGGAGCCCACACCATCCGTGGTCATGGCCAGGGCAAAGCTTCCCATATCCAGGAGTCCGGCGTAGTGACCTATTTCGGTCATGGGCGCTCCGAAGCCCTTGCGTTTAGTCGTCAGCACGGCTTTCATGGCATCAATGGATCTATTCTCCTGGTGAATATCCACGCCCGCCTGTGCGTACGTCAGCCTCCTCATGCCTCTCCTCCCAGGAAAAACTCACGGTGCAGCTCTCTTACCGCCTGTTCAGCATCCTTGGAGGCGACCACGAAGGATATGTTAAGCTGACCCGATGCCTGGCTGATCATGACCACATTTATCTTGGCCGCGCCCATGGCCTTGAAGACTCGTGCAGCCACGCCCGGAGTGCCCGCCATTCCTGCGCCCACAACCGCCACGGCGCAGACATCATGGTCGTGTGATATCTCCTTGACCAAATCTCTGGGAAACTCTGCTCTCAGGGCGTCTTCGGCCTTTTCCACCTGCCGCTCCTCAATGATTATGGATATATTGACCTCGGACGATCCCTGGCTGATCATAACGATATTGATGCCAGCCTTGGCCAGGGCAGAAAAAGCGCGGGCTGCGACGCCAAGCGTTCCAATCATGCCTGCGCCCGAAATGTTGAGCAGAGCCACATTCTTGTGCAGTGTAACTGCCTTTATTACATCTGCTTTTGGTACATCTTCATGCACGATCAAAGTGCCGGGAATATCGGGATCGAAGGTGCATTTGACGCGCACAGGTATGCCCTTTCGGATGGCGGGCTCAATAGAGCGGGGGTGCAGGACCTTGGCCCCGAAGTTAGACAGCTCCATGGCCTCCCGGTAGGAGATGGTGGGAATGGACCTGGCCTCGGGCACGATCTTGGGATCTGTGGTCATGATGCCATAGGTCTCCTTCCAGAACCAGATCTCATCGGCATCAATGGCCGCTCCTATGAGCGAGGCGGACAGATCCGAGCCGCCACGGCCAAGGGTGGTAATGGTGCCCTTTTCGTCCTTGGCAATGAAGCCAGTGACCACGGGAACGCCCTTGAGCGGCAAGAGCCTTTGGGGAATCAAATTGTAAGTCTTCTCCAGGGGCCTGCAGTCGCCATAATTGCTGTCTGTGACAATTCCTGCCTCTGAGCCGGTATAGTGCTGGGAGGGTATGCCCATATCTCTTAAGACTCCGGCCAGAATGGGTGCCGCCAGTTGCTCGCCATAGCTGGATATATAATCAAGAGAGCGTGCGGTAAGCTCACCCAGGTAGCAGATGCCTATGTAGGCTTTTTCAAGCTCAGACAGCTTATTCGATATCGTCTCACTGATCTCTTTGGCGATTTGAGGATCTTTTATGGCATCAGTTATGGCCTGATTGTGCCTATCCGTTAGCTTCTCTATAAAATCGATCACTTCTGAGACATTTCCCTCTTTTGCCGCTTTTCTGGCACACGCCAGCAGGTCGTCAGTGACGCCTTGCAGGGCGGAGGTAACCAGGACTATCTCATTGTCGCGGTTAAAATGCAAGACAAGATCTCCAACATGCCGCAGTCTGTTTCCATCAGCAACGGAAACACCACCAAACTTCATTACCAAGCGCGCCATCGTAAAAACCGTACAGCTGCTTTTCTCGCGGCGATTTAAGCTTTATCCATAATTATAAATTCGCGTCAAATTCGATTTTGAAACCGCCCTGAGAAGGCCGAAGGCTTAAATAGATTGAGTCCGAGGAATCTGAGTCCTAGTCTGGATTTAATCTTTATCTTAAACTTCGCGAGGCGTATTATGGGCAAGAGGAAGAAAATAGCAGAACGTGTAACGACTCTGATGGACAAGCCTGAGTTTATCCGGAACATCGGAATCGTGGCACATATTGATCACGGCAAGACAACCCTTTCTGATAACCTTCTGGGAGGCGCAGGCATGATCTCCATGGAACTGGCAGGCAAGCAGCTCTTCATGGATTTCGATCCCCTGGAGCAGGCGCGCGGAATTACTATCGATGCGGCCAATGTATCCATGGTTCACGAGATAGACGGCAAGGAATTTCTCATCAACATGATTGATACTCCCGGCCACGTGGACTTTGGAGGCGACGTCACTCGGGCCATGCGGGCCGTGGATGGCGCTGTGGTTGTAGTGGATGCTGTTGAGGGTGCCATGCCCCAGACGGAGACCGTGCTGCGGCAGGCTCTGAAGGAGGGTGTCAGGCCGGTCCTGTTCGTTAATAAAGTGGACCGCATGATCAATGAGCTGAAAGTTGAGCCGAAAGATATGGCCATGCGCCTGGGCAAGGTCATTGACAATGTCAACAAGCTCATCCAAGGAATGGATGATGCGAAATATAGAGCCGGCTGGAAGCTGGATGCTTCTAAGGGAAATATCGCCTTTGGTTCTGCTCTCTACAATTGGGCCATCAGCGTGCCCCAGATGAAGAAGACTGGCATCGGCTTTGAGCAGGTCGTCGAATACTGCCGGGCAGGAAAGATGAAGGAGCTGGCCGAGAAGGTCCCGCTTTATATAGCCGTAAACGATATGGTCGTCAAATTCTTGCCCAGCCCCATCGATGCCCAAAAGGAGCGGGTTAAGGTCATATGGCACGGCAATTGGGATAGTGATGTGGGACGGGCCATGGCGACCTGCGATCCTAAGGGACCAGTCGCTTTCATGATCAACAAGATAAAGGTCGACCCGCATGCTGGCGAAGTGGCCACGGGAAGGCTCTTCTCAGGAACCTTGCATCGCGGCATGGAGCTGTATGTATCCGGTGTGGTCAATACCAACCGCATTCAGCAGACTGGCATTGTCATGGGTGCGGAGAGGGTTGAGGTAGAGGAGATACCGGCCGGAAACATCGCGGCAGTCACAGGTCTACGAGATGCCATTGTAGGATCTACCGTCTCTTCGGAACAGGACATGACGCCCTTCGAGCAGATCAAGCACGTCTCCGAACCGGTTATGACTGTAGCCGTCGAGGCCAAAAACACTCGCGACCTGCCAAAGGTTGTAGAGGTCCTAAGGCAGATCGCCAAAGAGGATCCGACCCTGCAGGTTACCATCAACGAGGAAACCGGCGAGCACCTCCTGGCCGGCATGGGCGAACTGCATCTGGACGTCACTGTAACGAGGATGCAACGTGATCGCGGCGTGGAGCTGAAGACCTCTCCACCAATAGTAGTCTACCGTGAGTCCGTCGGCGGCAAAGCCGGGCCCGTGGAAGGAAAGTCACCCAACCACCACAACCGCTTCTACATCGAGTTTGAGCCCCTGGAACTGGGCGTGATCGAGGCCTTGAAAGAGGGCAAGATCAGCATGAAGATGGAAGAGGTTGAGCGCAGGAAGGTTCTCATCGATAACGGCATGGAAAAAGATGAGGCGAGGAGCATTGTCGGATATTTCGGCACCAATGTACTGCTCAACATGACCAAGGGTATCCAGTACCTGAGGGAGACCATGGAACTCATATTAGAGGGCTTTGAGGAGGCGCTCAAGAACGGCCCGATCTGCAGGGAACCGGCGCAGGGCATAAAAGCCAAGCTCATGGATGTAAAGCTGCACGAGGATGCCGTGCACCGCGGTCCCGCCCAGGTCATTCCGGCGGTCAGGCAAGCCGTGCAGGCTGGAATACTTATGGCGAATCCGGTTTTATTGGAGCCCTTCCAGAATGTCTTTATACAGGTGCCTCAGGATCAAATGGGTGGAGCCATGTCTGAGATCCAGGGAAGGAGAGGCGTTATCCTGAACATGGACAGCCAGGGCGATATGATAATCCTTAAATCCAAGATGCCTGTGGCTCAGATGTTCGGATTCTCCGGGGCCATAAGGTCGGCCACCGAAGGGAGAGCCCTCTGGTCCTCGGAGTTCGCCGGCTTTGAACCCTTGCCTGCTAACCTGCTGCAAGAAACAGTCAAGCAGATCCGAACCAGGAAGGGCTTAAAGCCTGAGATGCCCAAGCCTTCCGATTACCTGAAGGTTGTTTAAGTGCGACCTTCGAAAAGATTAAACACAAAGAGAAATACTGAAAAATATAGATAGTGCCAGTGGAGGAAATAAATTATGGCAGATGTAAAGCCACACCTCAATCTAGCATTTATAGGACACGTCGACCACGGCAAGTCGACGACCGTAGGCAGATTGATGTTTGAGACGGGTGCTGTGGATGCGCACGTCATTGATGAGTACAAGAAAGAAGCGGCATCCAAGGGAAAGGCAACCTTCGAGTTCGCCTGGGTCATGGATAGCCTGAAGGAAGAGCGCGAGAGGGGCGTTACCATTGATATCGCCCATCACCGCTTCGATACCGCTAAGTTCTACTTTACCGTGGTGGACTGCCCCGGTCACAGGGACTTCGTAAAGAACATGATCACCGGTGCCAGCCAGGCTGATGCCGCGGTGCTGATCGTGGCCGTCCCGGACGGCGTCATGGCTCAGACCAAGGAGCACGTCTTCCTTTCCAGGACACTGGGTGTCAGCCAGCTTATCGTAGGCATGAACAAGATTGATGCCACCACCCCACCTTTCGAC
>JALNZQ010000064.1 GCA_023229165.1 Methanothrix sp. | reverse complement strand
CAATACTCATTGCATGCTTCAACCTTAAATCGGTTTCATGTCCATCCCCGCAGCAGAGCTGCGGGGTATTCAAAATAATAAAATCGTGCTCTTCCTGCTTCACCTGCTGACGGCTTTTTCGAATGTAATATTCTCCCCCGGCCCCAGTCGCATTTTGATGTCCTGCCATTTGGCCAAATACATGGCCAGCTCTCCCCAGAAGACGGCCAGCCATTCCCGCCTATCGTGATCGCTCCAGCTCTCCACGCAGCCGTCCAGCTCGCGCGCCCAGGCCAAGACCAGGCCTTCCATCTGCACCAGGGGCAGGATGATCTGCACCACCAGACCATCGCCGTTTTCGTCGTCGGCCACCATCAGATCAAATTCGTTGATCCTGATGATCTGGTTGGGGGCAATTCTCGCCGCCCGGGCCTTCAATGCACCGTAGGCCAGGGCCCGGAAGATCTCCCCTTGAGAGGCCTTCGCCGCGGCCTTGCTGATCAACTCATTCATCCCATCTCTCCTGGATTGCAAGCATTTCTGTTCTCGAATTCATTGAAATTGAGAACCCAATATAAATAATAGCCGCAAATAAAGTCCATAGGACAGGGGAGACGATTATGGGTTGCTTTGAAGACTATATGCAGTTTCGCGATGAAGTAGATGAAGCCAAAAAGAAGATCCTGAGGCGAGGAGCATGCAACGTACGCCTGCACATGCAGGACCTAGAGAAGAGAGAAGAAGACATCAGCAAGCCCAAAGTCAAAGCATGAAGGTTATTTTCGGCCAGCAAACCTGGCCCGATCCAGGTAGACTGCTTTTTCTGCCGGATTCAATCTATTTTGGGATACATTCACCCATAGATGCAGATCCCTGTATGGGCTGGTGAAGTTTCCCTCCTTGTATAGCAAAAACTCCAGCTTCTGGCCTTCGCCGGTATGATTGAGAACATAAGTTACCGGCTTTTCCCAGGTCTCGTTATGCAGAAGCGTCAGATTCATGCTTAGTATTGGATAAATGAAGCTGAAATCGTCCCGGAAATTGTCTTTAGATGTGGTGTTATTCACGGGCGTGTTGTTCAGGGAAATGCTCATGGTATAGTTCACGATCGAATATTCGTGGTTCACCACCCCCACAATCACTGTGCTCTCATTTCCCGCTAAAACGCTTGTAGGGTAGTCGTATGCTTTGCCGTCCGGCCCCAGGATATAAAACTCCGTAAACTTCTCGCCCTGCTTGGGGGTCACTATCACATAGACCAGAGCTGCAATGGATAAAAATATAGTTACTATTAATATTACTGTTAGGGCTTTGTCCAGCCGGCTTTTCTCGTCTGCCAGAATTTCCGTCTTCCAGGAGTTGATGGTCTCGCGAAATTGGATGGAAAACCTCTCCGGGGCAGGCAGGTTCATGCGCCTCCAGTAGGCCGCCACTGCCATGGCTATGGTGAATATGGCCAGAGAGACAACCACCGGAGTCAGCCGAATTCCCCAGGGTGTGTAGTTGAGGGCAAGGCCAATGAGCGGCACAACAGCTATGGAGAGTCCAAAGGCGAGAGCAGTCCTCTCGATTCCTTCCAGATCCGCCTTCTTGGGAAAAAGGGCTGCGATGAGGGTGTAGCCCGGCACAAAGAGCACCATAACCAGGCCCAGAGGTATGCGCACAGGAAGAATGGAGAGAGGCGTCAGTGTAAAGAGCAGTGTGGCTAACGCTACAATTACGGCTATTAACAGGTCGGACGGGATCTTCATCATCTTATCTATATCTTTCACAGCCTTACGAGTAGCATGCCCAGTAGTCTCCTAATCCAATCAGCGAGCACGCTTAAAAAGCCGCTACTTTGCGGGGGCTTTCCGGACTGTGATGAACTCTGGTTGGCGGAGAGCGCGGAAAGGCTGGTGTCGCTTCGGCTCGATTGCCGGGAGGGCTGGCCGCCTTTTATGATAATGTCCTTCTCTCTGCAGACGTCACATGCACCAGTGCCTCTCACCAGGCAATACTTTTCTGGGCAGTCGCCTGCCTCCTCAGTAAGAGGCTCGCCCCTGCTAACTATCTTCCAATATCCTCCGGAGAGCCTTTTTTTAAGGAGCTTTTCTGCTTCGTCGTACCGGCTAGCGTTTTCAATCTCAAAACCAATCTGGCCGGCATACCACTCGATGATCTCGCGATTGATTTCCACATGCTCTGAAACCTGCTTTTTCGATGGTGCTTCGTTTTCATTCCATTCGTTGCTATTGATTAAAGGCGAAACAGACGAAGAACCGCCACCCAGACGGATGGCCTTTGCATCACCCGCCCCTTGTATGCGATAATCTCCCGCCGGTATGCCCGATGTATCGATGATCAGTTTATATTTACCTGCAAAGTCAGAGTGCACCTGCGTCTGGGCCTCGATATTTAAAGGGACCTGTGTGGATCCGGGCAGAGCTTTGCCAAACACCTTCAGGTTATATCTGCCGGGCGGCACATCTGCCTGAGAGATGCGGACCGTTCCGCCGCTGGCCTGAAAACTCTTGGTGATCCAGATGCCAAATTTTACTCCGGCATAAAGGTCCTGCACGTTATTAGCCGATACCGTGAAGCGGTTGGGTTTTTGGGGAACCTGGACAGTTGTCTCATATCCATATTCTCCCCCCGTAACCGGCAGATCCATGGTGAAGCTGGACTGAAAAGTAAGCTCTTCCCCCGGCTTTGCCGTTCCAGTCAAGATCACCTCTTGACCGGGGGTCGGATTTTCCGGCGATAGCTCAAAGGCCAGACCAACTGATATGGCCATAATAATGAAGATAGCAACCAGAGTAAAGATCCGCTTCATAACTTCAAATTATTCTCTTCACCTCAACGTATTTCACTCTTCCGTCAGAGGCATTACTGCACGACTTAACTTGAGACAATATTTTCTTGGTCACACGGTCTTTTCAAGGTTGGCAATATCAATTTCGATTATGCACCTTTCCGTTCCCACCCACGCCAGATTTCCTTTTGAAAACGTAGGCATAGAACAAAAAGATGATGGCAGGAACCAAGATAAAATAAATCAAGGTCCCGGGTTCCAGAGGAACTACCAGAAATAAAGAGATGTTAGTAACGCCGTGCGCCAGGGAGATAACGGGCAGGCTCTTTGTCAGCCAGAAGAGCAGTCCAAAGACGGCCCCGGCAAAAGAAACGTAGAGAAGCTCCAGGGGTAATTGGTAGCCGCTGTGCATGAATCCGAATATCACGCTCGCCAGCAAGAGTCCAGTTTTTGAGCCAAGTCTCACTTCCAGTACGGTCTGCAAAGACGACCTGAAGATGAACTCCTCCACAATTCCCACAAAGAAGATCATGGTAATAATAAGAATCAGGACATCTTTGATACTAGCGCCCGGTGTCATTAGTTGGGGATGGATCACATTGTATTCGCCCCATCCCAGGGCAAAGCCCACGGAAATTGCCAAGGGCAAATAAAACCAAAAACCTTTAAATGTCAATCCCGCTTCTGCGCGACCCACAAAACCATCTTTCACAAGAAAATAAATTGGTATGAACATGGGCGCGTACACCATGGAATATGAGTACAGAGTTAAATCGAAAAACACAGGCATGGCGACATTTAAAAGCCGGAAAAGTGGCAAGAGCATAAGGGCAGGATATATGCTATTACTTATATAAATTGAAGATAGAATTAGTAAAATTAAATTCAGGGCATGAATCGGCATCGCTGCATTTGGTTTGCCCAGAAATATGAGAAGCTCTGCTAGAAGTATTAAAAATATAGGAATTATAATATCAATGTTATATCTTGTAATATCCTTTGCGCTCATCTTAATCCTGGTTTATTCTCATGAAAGATTTAAAAGATTCCCCCAAAAAATCGAACCCTCTGTCGAAGACATAAAAAGCCATATATACTTTCCTAATCTATTTGGCAGGCTATGAGAGGAAAAATTGTTCTGCTTTTGCTCCTTATATTTCCCATTAGTGTGACGGCATTAAATAACTCTTCTTTGGCCATTTTCGGCGAATTTTCCGGAATGGGTCCGATTAGCCTTGAAGGAAATGATCTGCTATTAATGCCGAAGATGAGCTTTCCAGAGGGAGCTATTGGGATGGAGCTTATTGACCGTCTTCCTGTTTATTCTCTGAATCAATCTATTATCGGCGCTTTTCTCTCCCCCCTCCAGGCAGGGGCATCTAATATCTCAGTGTGCATATCTCCCTTTAATCTCTCATTCTACCTCACCGGCAATCGGGGGACACGTGACTTTAGCGGGAAAGAATGCGCGAAAACCAGCCCCATATCAAATGGTAGCAATGGCACATCATTCATGCTATCGAGTAGCAGCAGTGGCATGTATTCACTGAATTTCATTGATGAAAATAATTCTAGCGTGCTCATAGCTATGCCTTTGTTGATAACAGAGGGCCAAACTGTCCTGCAGATGCCGAGCATTGTAAAGGAGGAAGAGCCGTTTATTCAGGTGAAGATGAATACAACCGCGCCAGGCAATCAGAGCAAATTCTTCGCGGCGATTATGATATCTCGAAAAGATTATGAAAACGCCAGCCTGGGCATAGCCAAAAATGAGACTACAAACAACCTTGATCTTAATCTGTCCTTGGGCTCCAAATCTCTGCAGATACAGGGCCCGCTTAAGATCTCCTCCGAGCTTCTCATGAATCTGCTGCCCCTTCTGCCTGCAAACAGTGCCGTGGGCCTGCAGGAATCAACCCAACCGGGAGTCGATCTTATCCTCTTGCCGGATAAATCCTGGGAAAAGGGAGAATATATCTTGACCGGTGGGATATATTCCCCGAGAAAGGGCTTGCTGGGCATAAAGCAGAGTGTGGTCGAGGTAATCTGAGACACCTCAATCGATTAGAAACCGCTGGAAGGTCCCTCCAGATTGATCTCGTCGAAGCAAACTGATTCGTTGATTGCTTTGGCATTAATTGAATAGTTGCTGGAGGGAAATCCGCTTGTGTTCAGGGCCAGATCAAATCTGCCATTGATCAACAGCTTCTTGACCACTTTCATCTCTAGATTTACCTGGGTGGCATTATCAATTGCCTCTCCAAATATCTTGAATTGATATCTTCCCGGTGAGATCATATCATTCTCAATTCTCGCCGTTCCATCTTCGCCAGCATTTGCTCGAGTTGAAATCCAGGTCCTGGTAAAATTTGCGCCCCCTTCCACAGGATCCTTTTTCACGCCAACATTAAGGTTCTTCACTCCCTTCGCCACTACTGTGAAGTTGTTGGGCTTGTTTGGCATATGAATTCCAGGAAGATCATAGCTGTATCCGTTCTTTGTTCCCGTGACCGTCCAGTTAGATGATATTGGCGGCATATTGGCTCCTACGATATCCATACTGTATCTGCCCCTGAAGACAGGAAGTATGCTACTAACCTGGATTGTAAGCAGTATCTCCCCCTTCCCGTACCCAGAAAGGCTCTTCTCCGGCCATGTCGGATCCACGAACTCTCCATAATTATAGGAATGGGTAACTGTTGCATCCATCACAATATCCTCTGTTGAGATATTCTCTACGGCCGAGTCTCCTCTTATCAGTTCCAGCTCTTTGAGATGGTAAGTCCCATTGAACCTGTGCCGTTCAATGGTTTTGCCGTCAAAATCCATATGCAAGATATTGGATCCTATAGGCAGCATATCAGATCCTAAGGACCAGACCACCTTCTTGCCATTGTCGTCGTATAGATCTCCCAGCACGCTATAATTGCCTGGATCGTAAACCATGACCCCGACATCTACTGTCAGATAATCATAGAGTCCGTCTCCATTTATGTCTGATCCATAATCAGAATAGCTGCCCGTGAGCTTGGCCGACTGGCGCGGCACCATATTAATATCATATGCTTTTGTTGTATAGTTCCCACTATATTTATCTATTTCATCTCCGTTTTCATCATAAAGAGACAGCCTCTCGAGGCGATATGGTCCGGGCGATTTCAAATCAAAGAGATCAAACCTGATCTGATGGGCTCCAAAATTCAAGAATGCAGCATTGTCAATCAGGATCTTTTCCCCATTTTGCACGCTGTAGAGAACTCCTTTTGCAGAATAGTTTCCTGCCGTCTTAACGCTGACGCTTGCCTCAATAGTTATGTAGTCGTCGATCCCATCTTTGTCTTCATCAGTGGCATAGTCGCTGAATAGTCCGCTAAATCTGGCAGCGTACTGATTCTCACTCTTTATGTCCATGAGATGTGCGATGATGCAGTAAGCTTCATTGACCTTTGATTGATTTCCAGGGCTGACCTTCGCGACCCATCTACCGGCTACAGGTCTTTCTATCGAATATGTCATGGATGTATTGCACTCTTTGTAGGTCGCAAATGAATCTCTCTCGGGCCTTATCCATTCGCCTCCTGGTGTCTGAAGATCCAGATTGATTTTGCTCGCGTCATTTCTCCAGTTGAGAGCAAAGCTGGCCATAGATACATCCGATCCGATATTAACCGCATAAGTTAAAGCCTCTGACGTGGCCAGCAGACCGCAAGCCTGAACGCCGGGCTCGAGATATTCATCATCTGTCGCTGCCAAGGTGCAAGGGAAAGAAAAAATGAATGACAACAAAATGGACAAAAAAATTAGAGATATGGTCTTGGAGTTCATATCTCTCTTTAGCAAAATGCTAGATATAAAAGCTTAACTCTGTTCGGTGCAGTTTTCGCACTCTTCGCTAATGTTCTCCAGATCGCTCAGGTCCATCTCTTCATCAATGAGGCCTTGTTCTGTGGATTCATCCATGGAATCGGTGTTAAATAGAGCCAAAAAAGACTCTCCGGCATCCGGTACATTTTTAGCTGTGATCACTGCGGCCCATTTTCCTGCTTCTGGACTGGGTAAGATATAGTAAATCATGGTATTATTAGTTCCATAGATAATCGGCAGTTGGGCAGTCGAGTCAATCTTAGTGCCGCTAGGCGAGGTCAGGGTAGCTTCCAGGCTGCTTGTGGCATTAAGCCAGGTCAGGATAAATAAAAACGATGACAAATTGGTGCCAATGGTTGTGTTCAACGATACCGGCTGCGTGGCATTTATTTGTTTATATTCCGGAATAAATGTTGGCATTTCTGACCCGATTTCTCCTGAATCTACAGCAAAAGCAATCGATAGATTGCTAATCATTAAAATTATAACTAATTGCATCATTCTTATATATCTCATTCTTAATCAGATCTCCTGCGTAACATGTATTATTAAAAAATTAAAAAAAGATGCTCATCAAGTTCTTTCACACCAAACATCGGTGGCCGTCCATCTGCTGTAACTTGTACCACTAGTTCCCCTTTGGGTTTTTGGTTTGCCCGCTTCACATCTATGGTTTACAGTACAATAGGTCCTTGGTGTTCTAGTCCTTTCATTATGCCATTTCGTAATGTATCGAGTATATTCGACATATATTCGAATCGTTGCGGGTATTGCTGGTACTCTGTAGGTAAAAACCAAGTTAACTTTTGTTTGTGTATCAACACTATCAATGACCTTGTGATATGGCGTGTATTTAGTGGAACAAGTTACCGCACTCGCTGGTGCTGCTAAGAAGACAATCACGAGCATCATCATTAGAACGATGGATATGTGCCAGATCGTCTTTCTCTCTTTTCTCAATTTCTCAATCATAACCTCATCACCTTGCTAGATCGAATCCATACTGCATCAACTTCATGTACCTACGACAGCCACTACTTTGTAGCCCACAATCAGGAAGAATGTGAGCACCATCGGCACAATGGCTAAGTTCAACATGGTCGATAAGCGCCTGTTCCAATGCGATGACGCAGACAGGATTTCTGAGGCGCTAAGCAGAGCGATAAGGCATATCACACTTATAACGCTGATTTCTGAGACGCCAACTGTGACAAAAGTGCTAACCCCGGATGTGGTACTAGCAGCGCTCATAGTGCTGGCAGCACTCATGGTGCTGCTTACCGTACTCAACATGGATGATAACATAATCTCCCTCTGTAATTGATTTTTTGTTTCTTATCTATGCATCTTTCTCCCTTTGTATTTATAGATATCCCCCTTGATAAAGAAAGAGCCTCCGGACAGCGATCTTGCGCACGTACTGCTGCTTGGAATTTAGCTTGTTGGGTACAGGGAAAGAGAAGCCCCCAATCGTTCTGGTTGGGGATGAATCGTATCCATGTCATGATTACGTTCGCGGTTAAGCACGCCATTATATCTTCGCAAGTCCTTCTTGATCCTAAGACATGACTCCATTCGGCTGAAAGTGCTAATGGAGGATCGACCACTATTTCCCCAGGAAAGAGATGAGTTGCATGGTTATATTGAGATACTTGCGATAATAATAGATAATGAACACTCCAAACTTGTCCGATGAGATCTGAACCTCTGCATCTTGCGACTGCTTCGCACCTCTCGCGAATCGCTAACTCTGCTGAGTTAACAAGATCATGAATATGATGCGAGTTTGGGCCAATGAAGCGGAAACCGATAAATCCTGCAAAGCATGCCAGCGAATAATTAGTGATCCTAATTAGAGAAGAAGGTGCAAATAGATGGTCGGTTGTGAGCACAAGATATCCGGCAGCCGGGAGAAGATCTGGCTGACTTACTACTTTGAAGGAAGAGAACGAGGACTAAAACCCCACCCATATTGTATCGAGTGCGGCCTGATCAAGAATCTGTCATCGGAAAAGCCGCGCAGTATAGGTTATTTCATGAATATTATTGCGGAGCTGGGAATTCGCCATAAAATTGCCCAGATTCAGACAAGGCTTATTGCTCTAGAGATGGAGAGGCTGGCCATGGATGATAAATTCGGCATGGATAGAAAGCAGCAGGAAGATCTATTCGTAGAAATAACCACGCGAATCCTAAATGTTCCGGCTAGAGCCGTCTTCGAGCTGATGGTCTAGCACATGACATTCGCACGAGTGCCAAAGGGGAAGAGTTATATTAGGGAATTCGTTTATCACCTTTCATGAAACGTTTAATTTCTACTGTTGCGGTGCTCATTCTCTCGTTATCCGCTTCATGCGCAGTGGACTTAAATAACCTGCAAAATTACGTAGATTTATACAATAACAAAATCGAAGATGCTCCAATAGTTCTTAGGGGTATGCTAGGTACCGAGAACGTGGACTTCACGATACTCTTGAATAACAGCAGTACATTGAGATGGGGGATGAAGATGGAGAACGCCAAGATCGTCAGATCCGCTTACGGCGATCTGGAGAACCCTACAATAGAAGCTTATACCACAGAAAGTGCCATAAATATGGTGCTGGACGCCGAGGATCCTGTGGCAGCATACCAGGAGGCCGAAAAGTCTGGCCTGATGAGAATAGAAGGCAAGACCGTCGGAGCAAAGATGAAAATAGCGGTAGCTTTGTCCCTGGGGAGTGCGATCAAACCATTTCTTAGCTCACTAAGGTCTACCCCACATCCTGCACGTTGACTTCCTAAATTGAGTATCCTTCTTGCTAGCGATTTCAAAACTTCCACGATAAACAACAGGAGAACTGTTAAAACTATTATGGTTTCACCATGCCCACGACGTTAGCAAACCTAATATATGTCTAAAGTCCTTACTCTTTAATTATTAACGCAGGAGGGAAAATGACTAAACGACTAATCGTTTTGGTTGTACTGGCTATTGCTTTAATTGGCATGGCTGGTGCTGCAAACTACATGTATGAAAAGGCATCCGTTAAAGGTGTCGGATACAAGAACGTAGAGATGATCATCTCCACACAAACTGGCTTTAACGGTCAGAAATTAGTAGAGAAGGAGTCCGGTTCCGGTAACGTCATCACCGAGAGGACTGAACTTGAAGCCGAGAGGCAACTTGAACGATTTAAAGGCTGGCCGGATTTTGGAAAAAACATCCGTCAAGAAATGAATGGCATATGCACAGAATGCGTACCTATCGGTGCTTGGGTTCCAATAGGATTTCTGTCGTATCCGGGTTGCGATTGGCCAACTGGCACTGCATGCCCAATGGACTACATCAACTTCACCAAGGAAGCTGAGTTTGAGTACATGCCCGTCTCTTACCAGACCGGCACCTACGACCAGAAGTGGATAGAGAAACTCTGCGTGCAGAACTACAGGATTGGCGCAGTGCTGACCGAGATGTACACCCATGCTGAGCACCTGCAGAAGACCACTGAGGTAAAGACCAGGGGATATGGTTCGCTTGGTCAATATATCGAAAATGAGGACAACGGATGGGATGGAAGTTGCCCCGCTTGCTGCACAGGTGTTCTCGAAGCAAATCTGAACAGCAACGTCATCGGCGTTGCACATATCGGATGGATCTCCCGCGATCCTGACGCTGACAACCAGCTTAAGGGTAGACATGCTGAGTATGGCAGATCCGTCGAGGATCTTACTGGTGTCTTCTCCATCGAGAAGTTCATCCAGCTATGGGGCAACTCCACATGCGGTGCCATCAGCGTTGACTGGCTGCCATGCGTGTAATCGTTTCTAATCCCATCTCTTTTTTTATAATATATAGATAATTAGAAAATGCGTCCGCCAGGGCCCCCAACGCTAGTGATAGAATTGCCGGAAAGGTTTTCGGTACTCATCCAGCAGCTCGTATTTTATTACCATCTTATCTGGCATAATTTGAATCTCTCTCACCGACTGGGTGAAGAGGTACCAGATAAAGCCTCTGTCAGGGAGCCTGTACCTATCCGGCAAGTTAGTGGTAAACTCAGATTCGCCCATGATGTAAGTTCTGAGCAGCTCACTTCCTGAGGCAAAGAGGAAGGGAAAGCTTACGTTTTCGATCTCACGCTGGCAGTAGCCCTGCAGGCGCAGGCGCTGGGCCAGGAACTCCAGGTAATCTTCTTTGGTTACGACCAGCTCTCTGTACTCGCTCATTGCAATCACCCTCGATAAACGGGCAGAGGGTGAGATAAAAGTTATCGTCGCTAAATCTCATCAATTATTCACAATATCAGCTTTCTTGCCAGACATAGCTCAGCCAGGCTCATCTGTCCGGGAGCCGTGCTCTGTGTGACAAAGCCGTAGGCAAGAGCTGAGCCATACAGGGAAGCTACGACGCGCAGATGCCTGCCCATCCGGCCCATGGCGATCATGCAAAGGGGCATATCAGCATCCAGCAAAAACTGCAAGATCCTCAAATTATCCTTTAAACTCTGGGGTGTCACGGCGATCTTGGCAATAGCAGCTTTTGTCTTCTTCATTTCCTCGTAGATGCCGGTCAGCTGCAAATCATCCGGCATGCCCTGGAAGTCATGATAGGAGACTATCACGGGTTTCGTTATTCTGCCAATGGCATTATCTCTTTGATCCGCTAAGAGCTCCACATCAACGTAGTCGGCATAGTAAGCGGCCTTGATGAGCAGATCGATTCTCTCTCTTTCGCTGCCCTGAAACATCCCCCCCTCCGTCCTGAGACGGGCCGTGGCGATGATCGGCTTGGCGGTGGCCTTTCGCACAGCCTTTATGGTTTGAAGGGGATCATCTGTGCCAAGCAGGTCCAGTCGCAGCTCGATCATATCGGCGTCGCCTGCGGCCTGAACATCTTTTTCTGCATCCTTTCCCAGGACGGCTACTATGCGCGACTTGTGATTCATGGTTTTATTGCTCCACAATGCTCTCCTCGATCTTCATGCCGAAGTGGCGGGCCATCTCTTCCAGATGCACCAGCACCTCATCTCCGGCTTTGAGATCGGTCACGGGCCTGGGTGTGCCGTCGGAGCCGACCAGCTTTATGGTCTCGGCGTTTTGCAGCAGAGTGCTTATCCTCTGCCCATTGGCCTCCGCCTCGATGAGGATCATAGGCCTCTTCTCGATCTTGGCGCGGCCAACTATGGCCGTTCTGGCCAGGCCCTCTTTGCTGACGATGGTAAC
>JALNZQ010000308.1 GCA_023229165.1 Methanothrix sp. | reverse complement strand
TTTAGTTACCTCATTAACAATTACAAAGTATGTTTGAGGTATCTTAACCGTATATTTAAAATTCTCAATTAAATAAAAATACATGATTTAATTTCTTCGCACGTTAGGAAAAGTTTAAGCTCACGGAAGGAAATCCAGAGCGAGGCGGGAATGATGGTACACTCTAATTTAACGCTGATATTTGAGATACCTCAACAAGCTTCAAGCACATCGCTATTGGCAGCTGTAAGCTTTTTTAGTGCATTACTTGGTGCATTGGCTACTGGCTTACTCAAATATGGCATGGACAGGAAAAGTAAGATGCTACAATCATACGGTCAATTAATAGGCAAAAAGTTTTCAATTGTCCAAACATATAAGAATTTATTATATTATACATGCGATGTATACTATAATGAAGCTTTAAAAAAAGAGGCAGAAAAACTAGCTGAACTGAATCCCAAAGAAACGGATAATTACCAAAATCAGATGGAAAGAGTTGACGAAGTAAATCAGGAAAACAAAGGGCTATACGATAGAGAATTAAGAGATTTAACAAAAGAAATAGAAAATTTTTGGCGGATAATTGGTAAGATTCAGGGGCTACTCAATGATACCAGGAACCTAGATAAATTAATAGATGATATAGGAATTTCGCAAAAATCATTAGACGATTTTCAGTCGGGCTTGATAGCTGATACTAGGGAAGGACTTCCTGATAAATATATTACTGCAACCAAACAATTGAAATCCTCTTGGCGCGATAAAAAGAAGATCGAAATAGATGAAAATATCAAAAATTTCGAATTAAAAATAGATGATTTAATAGTATTTGTTAATGAAAAGAAGAATAAACCTTGGTGGAATTACCTAAAATAGGTTTATGAATCTGGACGTCCATCATAGTACTAAATACTTTTCATATTTCTCTCTTTTCATTTGATCTGAGACTATAATAAACCGCAAAGTTGTGCGAATATCATTATGCCGTAAGAGGTGACGCACAACGCTTATATCAGCACCATTACCAATCATCATAGTAGCCGTTGATTGCCGGGCAAAAACATGGCAACCGCCTCTTTTCTCAATGCCTGCCCTTCGCTTATAGGTTGTAAACATGTGATGAAGATCTTCCCTTCGCCAAATATTTCCATAGTCGGTATAAAATAGCGGCTTTCTCCCCTTAATCTCTAATTGTGGCCTAACCTGCAAGTATTCCTTCAAAATGCTCGCGCAATCATCAGAAATGAAAACTACTCCATCCTTGCCACCCTTGCCGCCTCTTACCCTGATAGTAAGGCTTTTTAGGTCTATATCCTCATCATCTAGGATGCACAGCTCTGAAGCTCGTAGGCAGCCGAAAAACAGGGTTTTTAGCATCGCGACATGCTTGATGTTACAAATTACAGAAAAGATTTTATTAATCTCTTCCAGAGTGAAATAGTAAGGGATCGTATTATTAGGAGTTATCCGGGCAAAATCAACTTGATCGCCTAACATCTGATGATAAGCCTTGATAGCATAGCCATATTGGTTTAAGGTGCTTCGACTAAGATTCTTGGTATATAGATAGCCACGGAATTTTTCTATATCTTTAGCGGTTGGTTTTGTGGCCTTTGAGAATTCAAGATACCTGTGGACATTTCCAAGGTATCCATCTATAGTGCTATCTCTAAAGCCTTTGTCCTTTAAATAGCGATGGAATTTATTTATTTCTAAGCTGTAATTCTTTTCGGAAATATTTTTTAAATTCCAATCAATATTTAGTTTCGAATTCTTCAAGCTATCTCATCCTTACCATATTTTCAAGCGTCCGATTTCTGAATAAGATTGAGCCCATTGCTACAATCCTGTAAACCATTTCAAAGAAAAGTTAGAAAATCAACATCAGTAAGGCACAGTTCTAAGCGTGAGACCTGTTCAGGACTGGGGGTCCTGTGACCGGCGTTCAAATCGCCGTGGCCCCATATTTTAAAACTATAGAAGATCTTCTCATTCTAGCAATATAATCTCGACGCGGTCCATACAGTCAAAGAGCTTCAGGAAACCGCATATGTACATAGCAAAGCAAAATTCATACCACCTCCTCATTGAGAACTGTGTTAGGGGGCTTTTTGTTCCGGTCGGCTCCTAGATCGATCTTTACGAAATGCTCCCTTTGATCATCGATTAAGTGTACAGTCCAGTCGCTCTGCACCAGGCCGTCAACCGTCATGCTAACCACAACAGATCCCGGACCCGTTCGCGTAACCGTGATGTGGTAGAATGTCTCACGATAGCGGTAATGCAGGCGAAACGACTTCCAATCATCAGGAAGACAGGGAGTAAAGCGTAGCTTGTCAACGTCCAACCGCATTCCAAGCAGCGATTCTACTATGAGGCGATACATCCAGCCTGCGGCTCCTGTGTACCAGGTCCATCCACCGCGTCCGGCGTGCGGCGATAGTGCATAGACATCTGCTGCAACCACATATGGCTCTGCCCTGTAGATCGCAGCCTCTTCCGGGTTCGAGCCATGGTTTATTGGGTTGATAATGGACAATAGCTCCCAGGCCCTGGTGCTGTCGCCCATGGCAGCAAATGCCATGATCACCCATATCGCTGCATGGGTATACTGCCCGCCGTTCTCTCTCACTCCCGGGATGTAGCCTTTGATATAGCCGGGATCGGAGTCGGACTTATCGAAAGGCGGCCCGAGGAGCTGTATCAGTGATGCATCTCTATTGACCAGAAGGCGATCCACTTCCTCCATTGCCTCTTTTGATCTCTCTGGGTCTCCTGCCCCAGATAGAACCGACCAGCTTTGAGAGACGGAATCGATCCGGCACTCCTCACTGGCAGCTGACCCGAGTGTTACTCCGCTATCGAAGTAGGCGCGCAGGTACCAATGGCCGTCCCACCCGGACTCTTTGATC
>JALNZQ010000307.1 GCA_023229165.1 Methanothrix sp. | reverse complement strand
TATGATACATGTAAGTATTATAATTATTTCTCCTATTTTAAAATTACCTATTAAATTATCAAAATGTATTCAAGTTATTGAATGGGCATTACCAGATAGGAATGAAAGAAATAATATTATGAATTATGATAAAAAAAATGTTAAATTATTAAATAATGAAGAAAGAGATTCTATAAATAGAGCTATGGCAGGTTTAACTGAAATAGAAATAGTAAATGTTATAGCTAGACAAGCAGCTATAGACAATACTAAATGTGTTAGTATTGATCTTTTAAATAATGAAAAACTTAATATAGTTAAAAAGAATCCTGTTTTAGAAATATATAATCCTACAAACGATGATACTTTTGATAATCTTGGTGGATGGGATAATGCAAAAAGATTTATATTAGAAAGAAAAAATTGTTTTTCAGAAGAAAGTAGGTTGTTTGGAGTAGATCCACCTAAAGGTATATTATTTTTTGGTATTGCAGGTTGTGGAAAATCAAAATTTGCAAAATGTGTTGGTAAAGAATATGGATTACCAGTTGTAACATTAAGTTTAGCAAGAGTTATGGCACAATCTGGTGGTATTGTTGGTCAGTCAGAAAATTGGTTAGCAGAAGCTTTTAAAACAATTGAAGCAGTAGCTCCTTGTGTTGTTTTCATGGATGAAATTGAAAAAGGTGCTTCTGGTATGGAATCTTCTGGTCAATCTGATGGTGGTATGACATCTAGAATGTTAACTGTATTTTTAGATAAATTAGAAAATAGAAATTCACCATTTTTTGTAGTAGCAACAGCAAACAATGTTCATAATTTAGCTCCAGAATTAGTTAGACCAGGACGTTGGGATAAATTAATGTTTGCAGGATTACCAAACTCTGATGAAAGAAAGAAAATTTTTGAAATTCATTTAAATAAAAGAAATATTGATTATGAAAATATAGATATTGATTATTTAACTCATATTACTGATACATATACAGGTGTAGAGATAGAACAAATTGTGAAGGATGCTATAATTTTAGCTTTTAATAGTGGAAAACAAAAAATAAATACTAATATGTTGATTTCTATGGCTAAAGAAATTACACCTCAGAGTAAATATAAGGGTGAAACAATTCAGTCACTTGTTCGTTGGGCTAATGAAAATGGTGCTAAATTTGTTTCTTCTCAAGAATCTGATGGTAGCATAAAAGTTTTACAGATGCCTAAAAAAGAATAAAATAATAGTTGATTTATTTATTAATTATTATTATATTATATAAAACATAAAATTAAAATATAAAATGGAGGTTTATTATGTCACATCAAGTAACTTTAAAAACTCAAATTAAAGATAAAGAAGTATTAGAAAGTGTTTTAAAAGAACTTGGCTATAATTTTTCTTATAATGGTAAAATAATAGATTATTATGGTAAAAATGCTGGAAATGTTGATATTATGATTAGTTTTGTAAAAAAAACGAATAGTGTTGGTTTTCGTTTTAATACAGAAGAAAATGCTTATGAATTAGTAGGTGATTTTTGGGGATGTGGAATTGATAAAGATACTTTTAGAAATAGTGTTAAAAAATTATATATTGAAAAGAAATTACGTGTTCTTTTAACTAAAAAAAGATATACTGTTGTTGATAAAAATGTAGAAAAAAATGGTTCTGTAAAAATGCTTGCCCGTGGAATGGTAGCTTAATTTAAAATATTATATTTTGGAGGTTAAAATGATTAAAAGAAAAGAAATTGAGATAGAAATTAGTCCAGATGGTGATAAAATTAGTCTTCACATAAAGGGTGTTAAGGGTCATGAATGTTTAGATGCTACAGAAGTATTGGAAAAAGGTATTGGTGAAATTATTGATAGAAACTATACTCAAGAATATCATCAAACTCCTGAAAAAAAAGCTATTAATGTTAGTTTTAACAGAAAAAAATAAAATTAATCTTTATTAATTGGAGATAATCATGAATAATTCTGAAAAAATAGATGTTATATTAAAAATTTTTAATATAACAGATATAGATTCAGAAAATATTTTAGATGATATATTAGAAAAAATAAATCATCTTCAAAAAATATCTGAGTTTAATACTATTCTTATACAAGAAATGATTAAATCTGATATTATTCCACCATTATTATTAAAAAGATCACAGTTATTATTAGATTTAAAAAATTATAAGAATAAAATTTGTTTATTAGGAAATAGATATGATATTTATATAAAACAAAAAGCAGAAAAAAATATATTAGATTCTATTTCTAGAGAAATGCTTGAAATTCAAATAAAGATTGAAAATATAGAAGAAGAATTAAAGCATTTATAATTTATTATTTAAAAATAATATATATTGAAAAGGATTATTTTATATGAAAATTGGTTTAGATTTTCATGGAGTTATAAATAAATTACCTATTTTTTTCTCTGAAATGAGTAAATTATTTATAGAAAATGGTCATGAAATTCATATAATTACTGGTAAAGAAATAACAGAAGAATATATTAAAGAAATTAATTCTTATAATGTGTCTTATACTCATTTATTTTCAATAATAACACATTGTAAAAATGTAGGTTATAAAATTTGTTATGATAATTCTGAGAATCCCTGGATAGATATTAATATATGGAATAGAATTAAAAGTGCATATTGTTTATTAAATAATATAGACATAATGATTGATGATAGTGAATATTATGGAAAATATTTTAATACGCCGTATATGAAAATAAATGTTAAAATTTAGAATAGAAAGATATAATTATGAAAAAGTATATTGGTTTAAAAATTAATAATATTTTATTTAAAATCAATGAAATCGTAAGTATAGATGTTGATGCAGAAAATTGTTTTACTCCATTATGTATGGGTGAATTACCTGTACCTGAAGGAAATTTAATTGTAGATGACTTAAATAAGCAAGC
>JALNZQ010000306.1 GCA_023229165.1 Methanothrix sp. | reverse complement strand
TCGTGCCTGGGGAAAAGGCCCCATACTATTTGACAATGTGGATGGTCATAAGTGCTGTCTGAACATCCTGGGAACGCGCCCTCTGCTCGCCCGAGCCCTGGGAATTGCCGGCAAAGATATGGTCACTCATCTCGCCGGCATCGGCTACGAGGGTCCCATTCGCGAGGTGAACTCCTCGCCCTTTATGGAGTGCGTCTGCGCGCCCGATCTCTCCCGGCTGCCCATTCTCACCTATTTTAGGGGCGACGGCGGCCCTTACATCACCTCAGCCGTGGTGGTTAGCCAGTTTGAGGGAAAACTCAACGCCTGCGTGCACCGGCTCATGGTCTTGGGCAAAGACCGGCTGGCGGCACGTCTCGTTCCAGGTCGGCATACTCATCAGTTCTACAAGGCGGCAATGGCTAAGGGAGTTGAGGTGCCCGTGGCCATTGCCATCGGCGTGGACCCGCGGCTGCTTATGGCCGCCTCCACTCGCGTTCCTCCGGAGAAGGAGTTTTCCTATGCCGCCGCTCTGCGGGGCGCTCCTGTGGAGCTGGTGCGCCTGGACAACGGCGTTCTCGCTCCCCATGCCGAGATCATGCTGGAGGGCTACATCACCGGAGAGCGGGCCCGTGAGGGGCCCTTCGTGGACATCACCGGCACCTCGGATCTCGTCCGCCAGGAACCCGTCATCCGGCTCACCAGGATGATGACGCGCGAGGACCCCATCTACCACGGCCTGCTCCCCGCGGGGGGCGAGCATAAGATGCTCATGGGCGTCCCCTACGAGCCGCTGATTTACAAAGCAGCATCAAAGGTTGCAAAGGTCAAGAACGTCATCCTGACGGACGGCGGATGCAATTACTTCCACGCAGTGGTGCAGATCGAGAAGGAGACGGAGGAGGATGCCAGGCGAGCCATCGAAGCCGCCTTCCAGGCGCACGGCTCGCTTAAGCACGTCCTGGTGGTCGATTCAGACATAGACATCTACGACCCGCAGGACCTGGAATTTGCCATTGCCACTCGCATGCGAGCAGATGAGGATCTCGTGATCCACCCGAATGTGCGGGGCAGCACCCTTGATCCGCGAAGTGTGGAAGGCATCACCACCAAGATGGGAGTGGATGCCACGGCCCGACTGGAAAAGCTATGGAAGTTCCAGAGGGTAACGCCAAAGGGGCAGGGCTAAAAGCCCCTTTGCGTTTCAGATCTCCAGGTAGAGGCGAATGCTAAATACAACGCCCACTGCCAGGAGTATTGACAGCATCAGGGCCAAGACCTGCAACATCATCTCGCTCATTTTATCACATCTATTTGCTTTTCTCTTTGCGGCCTAAATCGCCGGGACTTGGAGGGCGCCAGAACCTGGGCAGATTTCACGCCCGTGATTATAGCCATCAGCCTCACCTTTCCAGTAAAATCGGGCAGGATCCTCGCTCCCCAAATTACGTTGGCCCTGGGATCCAGCTCCTGGGTGAGGGCCCCGGCTATGGCGGCAGCTTCCTTCATGGTCATATCCGGCCCGCCGGTCATGTGCAGAAGGCAGGCCCCAGCACCGCGATAGTCCACGTCGAGAAGCGGATTTTTCAAGGCAGTGCGCACGATCTTCTCAGGGCTGCTTTTCATCTTGCCCTCGCCCACAAACATGAAGGAAGCTCCCCCAGAACTCATGATGGTGCAAACGTCGGCAAAGTCCAGATTGATGAGTGAAGGACTTGTCAGGGTCTCGCAGATGCCCTGCACTATCTCGGCAATGATCTGGTCGACCACGGAAAAGGCGTGCTGGAAAGGCAGGTGAGGTGCGCATTCCAGGAGGCGGTTGTTGTCCATGACGATTGAAGTGTCGGCGAAGCCGCGAAGCTGCTCCAGCCCCTCCTCAGCCACAAAGATTCGCGCCCTCTCCAGGTGAAAGGGCGTGGTCACCATGGCCACCACGATTGCGCCGCGCTCTTTGGCCAGGCGGGCCACGACCGGGGCCGATCCCGTGCCCGTGCCGCCGCCAAGGCCCGCGATCACGAAGACCAAGTCGGCTCCCCGCAGCATGCTCTCCAGCTCGGCGGCTGCCAGCTCCGCCGCCTTTCTGCCTACCTCCGGATCGCCGCCCGCGCCCATGCCACGGGTGAGATTTTGCCCGATCAGGATTCTTTCATCCGCCTGGGCCGTTTTCAGGTGCTGGCTGTCCGTGTTGACGGCCACGGTCTTTGCCCCGGGAAGACCCATCCTGGCCAGCCGGCTCACTGTGTTATTGCCCGCTCCGCCGCAGCCGACGACCAGGATCTTGGGCATGCCGAAACCGTCTTCATATTCTTTGGACTCACGTAGATCTGATTGCAATTGCCTTTTCCCCCTCATTGCTAGCTTAACCAAATAGTGATATATGTTAATAATTATTGCGGATAGGTGCTTGCTCGATAATTGGGCGTCGCGCTGCAATCGAGTGAGTAATTGCAGACTCTTGTGACGCTCAAGCTGAAGTGCATTGGCTACTGGGGTTTAAACCAGGGGTTTACGGATTAAAACCGCAGAGTCGCAGAGCGCACAGAGGACGAACGAACGGAGAACCTACGATTATCACGGAATCATCTTTCTGGGCTTTTCGGTTTGGTGGACTGAAGACAAGGGAGTTTGCGAGTCTCTGCGAACTCTGCGTCTCTGCGGTTAATAATTGCGAAGAAGCGATAATTGCTTGTAGTCTGATGTCTAAAATCAGGAAGTAAATCTGGAAATTGGGACTTCAATTGGTGTGCTGATGTCGTTATTGCGGGGCGCAGATGATCTGGCGCATTTCATCGCCGAAAATTACTCCGGGCGCGTGGTCGAGGTGGGGGCGGGCTATGCCGCGGAGGTAGCTCTGGCCCTGCAAGCGCGCGGCCTGGATGTGGTGCTCACCGATAAAGAGGAACGGCTCCTCGGCAGCCTGCGGGTGGAGAAGGATGACATATTCTCGCCCCGCATGGAGCTGTACTGGGGGGCGAGCCTGCT
>JALNZQ010000063.1 GCA_023229165.1 Methanothrix sp. | reverse complement strand
GTGTGCAGCGATGGTAACCAGGTCCTTGGAGTCTCCAACGTCCTTCTTGTAGTAGTAGGTCTTGTCGGACATGGTTGGGTTATCCTTGGATGGGGAAATGACCTTGCTGTCTACAACGGAGCCGTCCTTGGAGAGCTCGAGGTAAACCTTGTTGCCGTCGATATCAATGGACTTGATAGACAGCTCATAGCCCTCTTCCAGCTTGAGTGGTGTGCCGGATGTGACAGTCATCTCGTCGTCGTTATCCATCAGGATGGCTTCGAGCTGCTCATCGGACAGGGAGTTCTCGTCGGTGGATTCCTTGAACAGGATCTCGTCGGCATCATCGACGGTCTCGTCGTTGAGATAGCCAGCGAAGTACTTGTTAGCCTGGAATCCGATAACATTGTAGAATCCCCAGTCGGCGAAGTCGAAGTCGTTCTTCTGGACGGTTGTGGTGTAGGTGATGCCGGTGGGCTCCTGGAGCTTGTTGCCCTCAGTTATGGTTGTGGTGAGCTTCTCAGTTCCCAGATCGTCATCAATATCATAGTAGAAGCCTGCGAAATTCTTGGCAGTCCACTCGAAGTTGCCGCTAGCAACCTGGCCGCGGATCTCGTAGGTGCCGGGTTCGGTTAATTCCTTGGCAACGTAGTATCTTTGTGGGTTCGCGTCATCAATAACATCCTGATCAGAGGTTATGATCTTGACGTTGCCCATCAGATCGATGTCCTTGTTCTTGCTCAGAGTTACGGTGTTATCCTTGTTGTCCATGGTGATGGTGTCAGCGGAGACGCTGGCAATTCTCATCTTGTCGTACTCTGTGTCGACCTTGACTTCAGTTGGGACATCAGAAATCTGCCAGATGCCGTCAACGGTGGCCAGGTTAGAGTCGGAGCCACGGAAGGCGTTCTTGAAGTGGGCAGCAATGGTAACCAGATCCTTGGAGTCTCCAACGTCCTTCTTGTAGTAGTAGGTCTTGTCGGACATGGTTGGTTCATCCTTGGACGGGGAAATGACCTTTCTGTCTACAACGGAGCCGTCCTTGGAGAGCTCGAGGTAAACCTTGTTGCCGTCGATATCAATGGACTTGATAGACAGCTCATAGCCCTCTTCCAGCTTGAGAGGTGTGCCGGATGTGACAGTCATCTCGTCGTCGTTATCCATCAGGATGGCTTCGAGCTGCTCATCGGACAGAGAGTTCTCGTCGGTGGATTCCTTTAACAGGATCTCGTCGGCATCATCGACGATCTCGTCGTTGACGTAGCCAGCGAAGTACTTGTTAGCCTGGAATCCGATAACGTTATAGAATCCCCAGTCTTCAAATTCGAAGTCGTTCTTCTGGACGGTTGTGGTGTAGGTGACGCCGGTTGGCTCCTGGAGCTTGTTGCCCTCAGTTATGGATGTGGTGAGCTTCTCAGTTCCCAAGTCGTCATCAATATCATAGTAGAAGCCTGCGAAATTCTGGGCAGTCCACTCGAAGTTGCCGGTGGCAACCTGTCCGCGGATCTCCACAGTATCCACAGCCCCAACTACCATCGCTGTTGCTAGTAACAGCATCATCGATGTAAGTGTAATTGCAGCCAATTTCTTCATCTTTTAACCTCCTATTTACCCTTCACGATCACATTCAGCAGCATACAGTCTGATTATTCTTAAAACTATTGCCTGAATAAAGTCTTCGATCGCCCAGCTACATACTATGGCACGTCAATTCCAGCACGGCCATCTCTGCCTGGCGTTTCTCAGACCTGTATATAGCTACGTCACCCTCCTCAAAATCCCATAAGGGATTATAGGGTAGTGATAGAGTATTTCCCTATTATATCTTTTTTGGTCCTCTACCAGCAGCTTGGTGCTGTTCTTCCTCTATCTAGAGTTGCAATCGACCAAAGAGCTTTGCAAGGCTCAAAGTTGCATTTGTCACTACCTATTTAAAGACTATTCTTTGCCTGAGCTACAAGAAGCCCGACGGAACAGAGCAATCGGGCAAGCATTTGCTATGATGGCCCTCTAATCAAATGTCGCCGACCGAATAATCCTTGATTAAATATCATCAATCAAATTTAATCCTCGATGCAAGCTACCCCAGGTATTACGATAAAAAACCGGGGAAAACCGTTTTTGCGAATGGCGTCGCAAGCCATTAAGCATGACAAGAACCTGCCTGATTTATCATCCCATCTATCTCTTGCACGATACGAAAGGTCATCCGGAGAAAAAGGAGCGCCTCACAGCAATCCTGGATAAAATTCAATCGGAAAAGCTCGATGTAGACTTCATCACCCCCAAGCCCGCGACCGTAACCCAGGTTGCGGCTATCCATGGACGAAGGTACATAGATCAGGTAAAGGCCATCTGCGAGCACGGTGGCGGCTATCTGGATGTCGATACTATCCTTTCCAAAAACTCCTATGATGCTGCCCTGATGGCCGCAGGCGGAGCTATCACGGCGGTCGATGCCGTCTTTGGAGAGTACGGCAATGCCTTTGCCCTGGTCCGGCCGCCCGGGCACCACGCTATGCCCAATCGCGGCATGGGATTTTGCATCTTCAACAACATCGCAATCGCCGCGAAGCATGCCCAGGCGCTGGGCGCGAAAAAAGTGCTTATCGTTGATTGGGATGTGCATCATGGCAACGGCACCAATGACGTATTCTATTCCGATCCCAGCGTACTATATTTCTCTACCCACCAGTATCCCCACTATCCGGGCACAGGAAGGGCAGATGAGGTAGGAGAGGACGGCGGCGAAGGTTTCACGGTAAATGTGCCCCTGCCCTCGGGCACTGGAGACACGGGTTATCTCATGGCTTACCGGGAGATTTTATTGCCTATCGCTTTGGAGTTTAAGCCCGACATCGTCCTGGTCTCTGCGGGCCAGGATCCGCATAAGGACGACCCTCTGGGCGGCATGCGTCTGACCTCGGCCGGCTTTGGCGCCGTCGCCCGGGTGGTGAAGGAGATAGCCAATACTTGCTGCCGGGGAAGACTGGCCGCGGCCTTGGAAGGCGGATACAACCTGCAGGCGCAGGCAGAAGCGGTTGTAGCCGAGATCAAAGCCTTCGGTGGAGAGGCGGCGCAAATAAGTGGCATGGACACGGGCGTTGCCAGGAGAATCGAGGAGGTCAAAAAGATTCAAAGCAGCTACTGGAGATGCTTTTCCTAGCCGATAGGAAATTTGGCCCGGAAATAATGAGCCAGGAAAATGCGAAAGCCCTCATCCTTTATGCCCAGCAGCTCCTGGCCGGCATATATGTTGTATCCATCGCGAATGGATGCGGACAGATGCTTTCCTAAAGAGAGGTTTGCGCTCTCCTCGGCCAGAAGATCACGAGCAGAAGTATACTGGCGCGCCTCCTCAACCACGACTTTGCCGTTGGCGATGTAGGGGCCGGAGAAGGGCGCCGGGTGGGCTGCCAGGAAGCGAGCGAGGTGCTCAGCTTCCCAAGCAGGCGGGCCTATGCGCGGGCAGGCTTTAGATAGCTGCCAGACCTGCATCTCAAAGAGCATCACAGCTCTGTCGCGATAGGTCGAAACGTCGCTACGAAGCATGGAAAAGCCGCTTCGCTCAATAAGCGCCTTAATGGAGCCTTCAGCTTTCCGAAGCTGAGGATAGAGAACATCCTCCACCACATCCGGCGCGGCAAACTCAAGGAGGATGGGCATTGTCCCCCGCTCATTTATCCGGGCAATTATCTCCTCATCGGATAGGGGTGGCTGCGATGGGGGGAAGAAGAAATCAAGCTTCGGCTCAGCCAGAAAAGAGCGCGCCGCCCCGGCGAACAGGAGCATCTTGTCCAGAGTTAATGCTGCAGCTACATTTCTTCCCGGGTCGACCGGATCGACCACGATCAAGGGCTCGTCGTGCTTCTCGATGCCGTGCCTTTCCAGGTCCAGACGCTGGCCGGGGCGCCAGGCGGATGCTGCCTGGAGCACGGCGGCAAAAGAGCCGTAGCAGAGCACGAGCAGCTCAGTGAGGTAGCCGGAAAAGCCGCCCACCTTCAGCTCCGAGCCATAGACATTTGCGCCCTTCATGAACTGCTTTAAGAGAAGGACCTCGTCCTCTCTGCCTATGATCCTGCTGCCCACGTATTTTGTGTGAAAGGGGGTACGATCCACAGCCGACAAAAGACTGGCGGCATCCTCTACCAGATAGCAGGGAACCAGGTCAACCTCAAAGCCGTCCATCCGGGCGTGGACGTAGGCGTGCTCCGCATATTTCTCCTCATGAACCGGGGCGACGAGCCTGGCGATCTCCAGGGCCGCTCCCAGATCGTCATTAGGGGGCACCCCTAAAAATATGTCCAGATCATGATCTCCGGAAAGCCATGTGCCTCTGGCCGCAGAGCCCACCAGCATGGCATGAAGTGAGATGCCGCGCACTCTTGCCAGATCCTCGATGCGGTCGATGATGGAGGCAGAGGTCTCCATAATTCGCTTCTTGTCGGATAAACCAGGCCTGACCTTGCCGAGCACCATTTCTTGGATTTCAGAGTGGGAATTCTGCCAGGTCTTCGTAGATCGGCCCTCCCGATGTGAGTGTGCTCTTCTTAAGATAAAATCGGTCCACAGTGAAGCTGCCCAGGTCCAGCGCCGAGAAGTCTGCAATCTTGTCGCCAAGCCGGCGGTTCATCTCGGCATCGGGGCGAGCTACCCTGCCTAAGGTTACATGAGGGGAGAAGCCTCGTGCCTCGGGCGAAAAGCCCAGAGGCTTCAAAGCTTGCTCTACCTTCAGATAAAGCTCCTGGAAATTTCCCGTGAGGCCCAGCCACACCACGCGCACAGCCCGCTCGGGAAAGGCGCCCATGCCCAAAACCCGGACCGGGAAAGGATCCGCCTTAATCCTTCCCAACGCTTCTGCCACGGCCCCCACCTTTTCTTGCGGCACATCTCCCAGGAACTTTATGGTGACATGCACCAATTCCGGTCTCACGAGCCGCAGGCCATTCGTCGCGATGCGGCTTTGCAGGCGTCCAATCTCCTCGCGCATGAGGCTGGGAAGCTCTACGGCCACAAAGCATCTCATCTAAGGACACTGCCTTTGCTGGCGGAGGTGACCGAGTTTCTGTAGCGGGCCAAAATGCCGCTCTTAATCTTAGGCTCGGGCGCTGTCCATGACTTCCTGCGCATTTCCATTTCTCCGGCATCGACGAGCAGATCGATCTTTCGGGCAGGGATGTCTATTGAGATCAGGTCGCCGTTCTTTACAAGGGCAATGGGCCCACCCACGGCAGCCTCAGGAGAGACATGCCCGATGCATGGGCCTCGGGTTCCGCCGCTAAAGCGTCCGTCGGTGATGAGAGCCACAGACTCGGAGAGGCCCGCCCCCGCGATGGCGGATGTGGGCGCAAGCGTCTCCCTCATGCCCGGCCCGCCTTTGGGCCCTTCGTATCTTATTATTACTACGTCGCCGGCCTTTACGCCGCCGTTTATGATGCCAGTCATGGACTCCTCCTCGGAATTGTATACTTTAGCCGGGCCGGTATGCTTGAGCATGGATGCGGACACAGCCGTCTGCTTGACCACGGCCCCCTCTGGTGCCAGGTTGCCAAACATTATGGCAATGCCGCCTTGAACGTGCACAGGTGCATCGATTGTGGCTATGACTGCGGCATTGGTCAGGGGATTGACTGGCTTAAAGGCATCCAGGTTCTCGCCCAGTTTTTTGCCAGTGACGGTGAGGGCGTCCAAAGAAAGTCGTGAGGCAAGCCGGTTCATGACCGCGGGAATTCCGCCGGCTCTATCCAGGTCGAGAATATGATGAGGCCCGCCCGGTCGCAGGTTGACCAGATGAGGCGTCTCGCGACTTAATTGGTCGAAGCGGTCCAAATTCAGATCCAGGCCATACTCAGAAGCTATGGCCATTACATGCAAAACGGTATTAGTAGACCCACCGATAGCCATGTCCACGCGGATGGCATTGTCCAGCGATTCGCGCGTCACTATCTGCCGGGCAGTAATTCCCTTTTCTACCAATTCCATGATCTTCATGCCCGAAAGCTTCGCCTGGCGCATCTTTCGCGCGTCCACGGCATGGGTGGTGGCGCAGCCGGGCAGGCTCAAACCCAGGGCTTCAGTGAGGCAGGCCATGGTATTGGCAGTAAAAAGGCCGGCACATGATCCGGCTCCGGGACAGGCCATCTCCTCCAGAATGTCAAGCGTCTCGCCTCCTGCCTGCCAGCCCTCGAAGATATTGATCAGATCCAGCTCTTTGTCGCAGGCAAAGCCGGGCATCATGGGCCCGCCCGTAACTACGATAGTTGGCAGGTCCAGTCTTCCAGCTGCCATGATATGGCCGGGGACGATCTTGTCGCAGGAGGGGATCATAACCAATCCGTCCAGCTGATGCGCCTCTGCCATGATCTCGATGGAGTCTTCGATCAGCTCGCGGCTGGGCAGCGAGTATCTCATGCCTTTATGACCCATGGCTATGCCGTCGCACACGCCAATCGTCTGGAATTCAAAGGGCACGCCTCCCGCGGAGAGGATGCCTGCTTTTACAGCCTCTCCCAGCTTATCGAGATGGATATGCCCTGGGATAAAATCATTAAAAGAGTTGACAACTCCTATGAAGGGACGACGGATCTCTTCATCGCATAGGCCGGTGGCCTTTAAGAGAGCCCGATGAGGCGCTCTTTCCTTGCCTGCCTTTGTGATATCGCTCCTCATTTAAATACCTCATTTTAGCTTTTGCCACTTTTCCGTTTAAGTAGTTGCTTACATCTCAAAAAACCGTGCGGTCCTACATGTTAAATACCACAAAATACTAGCCGCCAGAGGTGGACAACACTTGGATGCATATTCGTTATTCCTGATATTCCTCGCCATCTACATTGCGGTCTTGCTGGGCATCGGCCTATATTTCTCCAGTCGACAAAAGTCTGTAACCGACTTCTGGCTGGCGGGAAGGGAGCTTGGGCCTCTCATCATCGGATTTTCCGCGGCATCATCGTGGATCACGGCGAGTGCATTGCTCCTGGCCACGGGGCTATTTCTGCTCATAGGCGTAGGCTCGATATGGATCTGGGTCTTCCCCAATATAGCCGGGCTGATAATAATAGCCGCGATCTCGGGAAGGATCAAGAATATTCCTGCCTTAACCCAGCCCGAACTCATGGAGATAAGATACGATCCCATGATCAGAGCCCCGGTGGCCCTGGCCGTCACTATCATGATGATACTCTTCTCTGTGACGGATTTCATCGGATTCAAGCTGGTGCTGGGCACATTTTTCGGCATCGATCCCTTCTATGCCGTGGCCATCATGGCCGTCTCCGTAGCTCTTTATGTCAGCGTGGGCGGCTTTCGTGCCGTGGTCTGGACGGATGTGGTTCAATATCTTCTTCTGGCGGGTCTTGCCATCTACGTGGCTGCATTGGCCCTGGATCTTTCAGCCGCCAAGGGTGTCACTCTACTCGCCGCAGCGTCCTCTATGGGCACGGACTGGTGGAACCCTCTCCTCCTGGGCGGCCTGATGGGGGCCCTGGTCTTTTTAGTCGCTCTTTTGCCCGGCTGGGTGGCGGAACAGGATCCCTGGCAGAAGATCTGGGCGGCGCGCGATGAGACCTCCGCGAGGCGCGGCCTGTTGCTGGGCGGCACCCTGCTGGCCCTGGTCTACCTCTGCTGCTTTCTCACAGCCATCGGCCTTTCCGTGCTCTATCCTCGACCGGCAGGTGAGGTAGAGGCGGAGATGCTCTATCTCAAGATCATCAGCGATAACGTCTCTCCGGCGCTTCTCGCGCTGCTCTCGATAGGTTTTGCCGCAGCATCCATGTCCTGCACAGACACCTTTGCCACATCGGCAGCCTCCTGCATCTCTCGCGACCTGATCCAGCGCCACCTGCGGCCTGCCGCCACCATGAAGGAGATGCTGGCGATCAACCGGATTTTAGTTGTGGTCATGATCGGGATCTCGGCGACAATAGCCCTGAATGCGAACAGCATCGTGGATGCCGTTGTCATCGCCACAGTGATCGGCACCACATCCTACTTCTTCCCCATCATCGGTGGATTGTACTGGAAGCGCGCCACCCGGTGGGGGGCCATGGCGGCACTCATAGTCGGCGGCGGAACGCAGATCCTTCTCATCTCCTACGAGCAATTCTGGCTGAAACAGCCGCTGGACAGCATCTCGCCCTATCTCTCCGAGCATGGAGTGCTGGTCGGCCTGGGACTTTCCGCCCTATTCTTTGTCGGCGTCTCACTGGCCACGCGACAGGAACCTGACATTCGCTTAGCAGCCTTTTTTCCGGACATCGCCGAGAAGGTCTTTGGTCGCGATCTTCCCAAAGTCGACAGAAAGAGCACGCGCTACATGGAGATCTCCTCTTTCATAGAAGAGAAGACGACCGGGGAGCGATCTCAACTCAACTTAGCCATCGGCCATGGCGCCGCCGGCGAGGGCGGGCGAGAGGACGGACAAGAGGAGCTGCTATGGGGGCGTTTTGTGGCAGTGCTCATGGAGTGCTATCCCCTCTGGTTTACTCCTACGGGAAGCCACATCGTCTACCGTCTCTCCCAGGCGGATATGCTGGCCTGCGTCAAGATAGTGCGCGGTGATGAGAGCCACCTCTGGCTATCCGCAGAGCCCCGGCGCGAGCAGACGGAGAGGCTGAAAGATGAGCTCTTTTTGGCGTATGGCGAGATAGAAGAGGTGCTGGCAGGTTTTGGCATGAAGGCATGGCTCAGATGAAAGACGATATAGAAAATATTATGGTGGCAGTGGTAGGGGCGGGGCCGGCGGGCAGCTCTGCCGCAGAGGCTATCTCCGCCGGGGAAATGGAGGTCTTGCTGATTGACAAAAAGAGCGAGATTGGTAGCCCGGTGCAATGCGGCGGATTTCTCCCGGAAGCGGTAGAGCTGGAGAAGCTCATGCCCCGCGCCCACCTGCCAGAGGCGCTAAGGGAGATCCCAGAGCGCCATATTTTGCATCGTACCCAATTGCAGCGCATCTATTCACCCTCGGGAAACTACAAGCAATTTGCCGTAGCCGGTCGTGTCTTGGATAGGCGGGCATACGATCGCTACCTCGTCGCCCGGGCGGCTCGCGCCGGAGCAAGAGTTCTTCCCGCGACGCGTGCCTGCCTTGAGGACGGCAAAGTGCAGCTTTCCGGCCACTTCCGTGGAGAAATCAGGCCGCAGATAATAATAGGCGCAGACGGCCCGCACTCAATAGTATCCCGTGCCATGGGAAATCCGATACAAGAGACTGGCATCTGCCTCGAATATGAGATGGCAGACGTGAATATCGATCCACAGGCCGCAGAGATGTACTTCTCGGCTCACTATGCTCCGGGAGGCTACGCCTGGATAATCCCCCTCGGTCAGGATATGGCCAATGTAGGCGTGGGAGTGAGGGCGTCTTACCTGGCCGGCCAAAAGCTTCCCCTTATACTGGACCGGTTCGTTCGCGAGCATCCAATCGCGGCTGAAAAACTCGCGGGCGGAGAGGTCCTGGCTGTCATGAGAGGTTTGGTGCCCGCGGGCGGGACCGTTGGCGCTATCCAAAAAGGCAACATGCTTTTGGCGGGAGACGCTGCCGGACACGTCATGGCTACCAGTGGGGGAGGCATACCATTGGCCGTGGTGGCGGGAAGGATTGCGGGGGAGGTGGCAATAGGACAGTTGCAGGGCAGAATGCCTCTCACCAACTATCCGTCGCGCATTCGCGAAGAATTCGGAATACAGCTTTCTCGATCGGTCCAGATAAGAAAGATTGTGGATGTGGCCATGAAGAGCGACCGGCTCATGAATGCCCTCTTTGCCGCACTCAGCCCCGCGCAGATGAAATCAGTAATGCGCGCCCAGATCCCGGCGCCGCTCGAATCTCGCGTCTGGGCCCGGGAAGGATTAAACAGACCTGATTAAAAAAGATATAATAAAAGAGATTATAACAGAAGGATGGACCTGCCATCCAACCGAATGCTACTAATTATGCTTTTTCTTCTTTGGGAGTCTTGCCCAGCAGTTCTTCTACAGACTTGGCGCCAGCCTCCACGACTTTTACATTTATCTGGCCAATATCGGGAGAAATATCCCTTCCATGAATGCTCATTCTCTTCTTCATTCCGTCGGCTGCGGGATGATATCCGGTTCCCTTGGAGAGCAGGATTCTCCTGCGCTTTGTGCCAGGCAGATCTGCCCGCATGGGAAATCCCTCGCGATCGCTGCCGCCCGTGACCTGTACCGAGTAGCCGGGCATGCCCAGGACATCTCCTTCAATCTTGTCGCCGATATGTTTTCCCAGAAGCTTGCCGGCTCCTGGATCCTTAAGCTCTACCTGATAGGCCTTACCGCTCTTCGGATCTGAGACTACGACTCTAAAATCCATCTTTCTTCCTCATCAAATGTAAACGCAACTATTGTGTCTTGAGATCCATGCTCTATAAAACCTTATCTTGCCGGAGGTGGCCTGATCATTTCAACTCATGGGTTTTAGAGTAGTCCATCAGAATGGATATAGGCGCCGTCTTGATCTTTACTCCCAGCTCCTCTGCGGCCACCACTCCATTGACTCCGGCATAAAAGGCTATGCCGATCTTGCCCGCGCCCACGGGGCAGCCCAGTACCGGCTCGGACGGCGCTCCTATTTTTATGAGACCACCGAGGCCCGCGTTTGAAGCCTCATCTAAAAGTGCGCGCACAAGCGCTGCCGCCGCGACGGGCACCTCTCTCACATTGGCCAGCAAGGTTCCCGAACCTTTGAAGACAGCATCGGCAACACTTGTCACCCTGCGGCCCATAAAAACCTTGATGGGATCAAGGGACGAGCCTGCATAGGCAATGAGGTCTGTGAAATCAACGGTCTGCCTTTCCCTGACCTCTGCCAGCCCCGCGAAGCTGGTGAGAACGGGAATTCCCCTTTTCATGAGCATGCCGTCCAGGGTGATACTGCACAGCGTTGCTATGCCCAAAGCACCTTTTGGAATCTCAAGATTTGAGAAGCTTTCTCCCTCATCCAGGATGAGCATGCGACGACTTATGGTGTAGCCTGCATCGATCGCGTGTTCCAGTATCTCGAAGACCTCTTCTGCATTTGCTTTGTCGATGATGCTGGTATTGGCGATCACATCACCGTGGCCGGTCTTAGGATCGAAACTGGTCTTGAACATATATTCTTCAATCCTGGTATTGACAAAGCCGATTCGGTCATCGACCAGGGCGTCGTCCAGCTCCCTTGAACCCAGAGGTGTGAGCACCCGGCCGCTGTAGCCTTTCTTCTTGGTGAACCCCAGCTCGTCCAGGATCTTGAGGTTGTAGCGCACAGCCCTCTCTCCCAGGTCATAGCCGCGACTGCTAAGGCAATCCGAGATCGCTCTGGCTCCAATAGGTGTACCTGCATTTTCGATAACGCGCAGGATCTCAATTAGCCTTCTCTGGCTCATATGCGCCTTGGTGAGAAGCTTCATCTTCTTTGCTCCTCCGGGAAAGGCCATATATATCTTATGCGGATAACACTTGCCCGGCGTAAAAGCCGGAAAAGATAGGGCGAGAATAATCCTAAAAAATAGCACCTAAATCATAGTCCCGTGGGGTAGCGGTCAATCCTGAGGGCCTTTGGAGCCCGCGACGGCGGTTCGAATCCGCCCGGGACTACTTCCAACCTTAAACCATTGGAAACGTAGATATATCCGTTCATATCTATGTGGTGAAGGCCAGCCCATGTTTTGGTCTGGCACCAAAACGGCAATTGCTCCGGTAGTGTAGCCCGGCCAATCATTTCGGCCTTTCAAGCCGAAGACTCGGGTTCAAATCCCGGCCGGAGCATTTTATAGTCAAATTTTTTTGCAGAATACCTGGGTTTTGGGCAATAGCATCTAACATCAATCCCGTGTGAAGAAAAGAGGATTTCCGCGCGAAAGCCGTTCCCGACATGTTTAAGCATCGTTTCCGTATTCAATAGTAAATGGGCTCATAGGTATTGATTTTACCCAAAACCCCCGACATATTTATATTCCATAAGCCGGAAGATTGGGATTGTGCCTGAGCAAAATACTCAAATATGAGCGGATAAGCATGTGAGTCAGGTACTCCACACGACAAGACCCCAATATGGCGGTTTTTGCAGGTTTATACCAGGCAAAGGCTGGCCAATCTTTGTCGGCGTGGTGCCAGGGATTTGGGCCACTACTGATGGCTTAGATCCTGAAGCGTTGATAGTAATCTAAGGAGGTGGGAAAGAAATGAGGAAACTAATAGCTGTTTTGGTTATTATCGCCATGGCCGTAGTCGGCATGGCCGGTGCAGCTAACTATATGTACGAAAAGGCATCGGTCAAGGGCGTTGGATACAAGAACGTAGAGATGATCATTTCCACCC
>JALNZQ010000305.1 GCA_023229165.1 Methanothrix sp. | reverse complement strand
CACAATGCCATGGTTCACAGCCATCTCTCCGAGACGCGAGAAGAGGTGGACGGCTTTCTCATGACCAAAGGCAAGAGCCCTGTGGAGTACCTGGACAGTCTGGGCCTGGTAAACGAGCGCCTGGCAGCGGTGCATTGCGTCTGGCTCTCCCCGGAGGACTGCTACCTCCTGGCGGAGAAGAAAGCCAATGTGGTAAGCTGCACCGTAAGCAACCTCAAGCTGACCTCGGGCATTGCACCCCTCAACACCATGATGAAAGCGAACGTAAACGTCTGCCTGGGCACGGACGGAGCTTCCAGCAACAACAACCTCAGTCTATTTGAGGAGATGAAGACCACCGCCATTGTGCAAAAGAACGCTTATCACACTCCAGCCGCCTTCACGGCAGAACAGGTCTGGCGCCTGGCCACGGAGAACGCCTGGCGGGCCTTTGGCCTTAACCTGGGCCTATGTCCTGGCGCTCTGGCCGACCTGGCCCTCATCGACCTGCAAAAGCCGTGGTTCTGCCCTGCGACAAACATCATCTCCCATCTGGTCTACAGCATGGCCGGAGGCGTAGACACAACCATAGTCAACGGAAAGGTGCTCATGCGCGAGGGGGTCATACCGGGTGAGGCGGAAATTTTGGAGAAGGCTCAGGAGCGCTTCCTGCGCCTGACCTCTTAACTCTTGACTATTCGTAGCCTCCTCCGTCCGCTCATGAATCTTCTCATAGCCAGAAAACTGCCCACGAGGAAGAGTAGAATCAATCCTGCCGCCCCCAGATACAGCCCTAGAGAGTAGTCTTGCTCGCCCACGTAAATCAGTACGGCGAGATCCTGTCTCCTCCTCTCCCCGTCCTGCCCGTCCAGGTAGGAGACACTGCAGGGCAGGGCATAGTAACCTGATGTGGCATTTTCATCCGTGAATACCGGGAGGCTTTGCGAAGCGCTCTCACCCGGGAAGAGGCTCGCCTGCTCCTCCTCATTTTCGACCATGAGAAAAGGTGGGCTGGGACGGGCCTGCATCTGAAGATCCAGGGCGGGCTCGTCGCCCCGGTTGGCAAATACAATTCTCAGGCGGGACTCAATTCCAGGAAGCGTCTCGCCCTCCAATTTCTCCAGCTCTATCTTCGGTCCCTGCACCACTTTCACCTGCATGGGCAACTCGATTGAGGCTTTCTCATAAGTAAAAACAAAATTGGGTGTGATCTCTCCGCCCGAGGCCGTCACCTGGGATAACCGGGAATAGTTGAGGCATAGCTGCATAGGGTAGATGCCAAGCTCCGCGCCATCCGCCTGAACCATGAACTGCACAGTTGTATTCTCCCCAGCGGCCAGAAGGCCAGCATTCTGCCGCCCGGCGAAGATTTTAATCCGATCATCGGAGCTCTGAAGCTGGGCCACGATGCTGCGAGCGGTTGCTTTATTGAAGCCGGGCTCATCCGGCTCTTCCAGGAGCGTGGCATTATTTTGCAGGAGAATGAAAATGCTAGAGGGCCAGCCCGCTTCCAGATTTCCGTAGATCGATGCGATCTGCAGATGAGGGACTTCTGTCGGGCCGTCTGCCCAGGCAGTTGGCAGAAAAAGAAAGTGAATGAAAAGCAAAAGGAGAAGGAGACATCGGCCCAGGACCCTTGGTGCTTTCATCAGTCCTAGTAGAGCAACTGTACCTTTTTATCTCTGCTGCCTGAAGTCTCAATGCATTTTCGCGGTCCGGTGTTTTTATTCTGTAGAGGTGATTTGCAGAGCCTCACTGGCGGAAAGGCCTTTGTGCACCACCCCGCAGATGCGGCGTGTGATGAGCGCAGGATCTTCATGCTGAAAGACATTCCTGCCGATGGCCACACCCCGAGCCCCTGCCGATATCGCTCCCTCGACCATTGTAAGCAGGTCCAGCTCCGACTCAACTCTCGGTCCTCCGGCAATGACCACGGGAATGGGGCAGCACTCCACCACGCGGGCGAAGCTGTCCGGGTCACCGGTATAGTTGGTCTTGACAATATCCGCGCCAAGCTCCGCTCCCACCCTTGCAGCATGAGCGATGTACTCCTCCGAGTATTCGTCATTAATCTTCTTTCCCCGCGGATACATCATGGCCAGGAGCGGCATGCCCCATTCCTGACAGTTCCTGGAGACCTCTCCCAGAGTGGAGAGCATGTGGCTCTCGTCCTCTGCACCGACATTGACATGAATGCTCACGCCGTCCGCGCCGATCTTGAGAGCCTCCTCTACCGTCGCCACCAGCACCTTGTTGTTGGGGTCGGGCCCCAGAGCCGTGGAAGCGGAGAGATGGATGATCAGGCCCAAATCCCGGCCATAGCCGCGATGGCCGAATACGGCTGCACCCTTGTGCACTATCGCGGCGTCCGCCCCGCCGGAGGCTACGGCATCGGCGATGGCCTTGACGCTTTTTATGCCCTTGATGGGACCGACGGTCACTCCGTGGTCCATGGGAATTATGACTGCGTTTCCAGTACTACGATTGAATATCCTCTCCATGCGAATAGATGTTCCTCTCAAATCGGCCCTCTCCTTTTATGTATGAAATCCGTTCTGGAATTCAGTGTATTATTCAGTACATCATAGTACTTCTTACTACTATAATGAACATATTTTGTGTATTTATAGTTTCCGTTCCTCAGCAAGCCTGAAATAGTGGCATGATGCCCTATCTTGGAAGTGAATTCAATTATGGGTGGCAGTTTATCTCGATCCATTCGGCTGCGAGAGGCAACGGCAGCAGCATTGATATTCTCCCTGCTGGCTGTCTTTTTCCTGAGCTTTCTGACAATCTCAGCAATGGCCGGCACAGAGACCGGTGAGTTCTGTCCTACCTGCCCGGACTGGACTGATTTGGAAGGCTGGCTGGCCAAAAAAGAGGCCTATGAGCAGGCCCAACAAAACGGCCAGCAGAACGGCCAGACGGCTGGGCTAAACGGACAGGCAAGCAATACCCTAACCACTGCAAAGGTTGATCCTCCGCAAAAGGGCTATGTAATGCCCGAGCTTATTACCAGCCCCGCATCCAT
>JALNZQ010000062.1 GCA_023229165.1 Methanothrix sp. | reverse complement strand
TATCACCATTAAAATTATAGGAATCTTCTAAACCTTCTTCAGAAATAATATGATCAATGTCTGTCATTAGAAGCCATTCACCACAAGCTATATCCGCTCCGATATTTCTTCCTCGTGGCTGAGTCCAAGGGCGTTTATCATAAGTTTCTACTATTCTAAAAGGAAAACCTAATCCTTCAATAGTAAAAATATCTGAACACCACTTATCACTATGTTCTTCATTAACTATTTCTAATGAATCAAAGCATTCATTTTTAAAATCAAAAATTTTATCTATCATTAAAGGATTACTACCATCATCAATAAGAATAAATTCAAAATCATTTTCATATTTATATAAAATATTACTTAAAAGAATTAACTGCTTTCTAACTACATCAAAACTATCTAAAACTGAAACAATATAACTTATCCTCATAATATCTCCTTATTTTAACCTTTATTAGAAAATTCTTTATGTATTTCTATAATTTTTTTGCAATATATTTCATAAGCTCCTTCTGCAGTTTCAGAACTACCAAAACATATATTTTTACCATTGCATTTTGTATATGAGATATACTTGTTTCTATCTTTTCTAAAATATACTCCTTTAAAACCTGTAGTATTTCTTTTTTGTAATTTAACATTCCTTTGATTTTCTTGATTTGTACAAAGTCTTAAATTTGATTTTCTATTATTTAATGGGTTACAATCTTTATGATCTATAAATATATTAGAATCAGTTATATTCATTAAAAATCTATGTAATCTCAATCTATTATATTTATAATTAGTTTTAATATTTGTTAATGCATACCACCCTTTACCTTCTTTACTTGCACACCATTTATATTTTAATATTTTTTCTAAATCTTCTAAATCTATTATAGTTTCTTTTTCTTTAGTAAGTTTAATAATAGCTACATCATCAACAATTTTATATTCATTAGATTTAAATATTCTTTTTTTATATTTTCTACTCATTTTCTATCCTTGATTTCTTCGACTCTAAACTTTCCTCTTCTTGCACAATCTATTTCAGGAAAAAAATCTCTATTTACAACATTCATTGGTTCATTTCCATATCTTTTATCTCTTATTCTCCCCATAGTTCTATGAAAAGTATAAATCATTTCATTATAGTGTCTTACACCAATTGGAGGTTTTCCTGTTGTATGACCATTATTATTAGGATCATACCAAAAACCTGTATACTTACCAGTACCTTTTAATAAAACTCCTTTATTATGGTGTTCATCTATATGATCTTTAGACTCTTCTGTTTCAAATTCATAGTTCAACATAAAATTTAATAATTTAGCACTCATAAATATGCTTCGCCCATGCTTGCCTCCATTATTTACTTCTTCAGCTTTATTTTTAAAAATATATGATTGATCAATATCTTTTTCCCCTAATAATGCTATTCTATCAAAAACATTAATGTCTGTAATTTTAACATCATCGTGCATAAAAAGAACATTAGATTCCTTGTTCCAACAATTTTTAAGAAAATAATCATAAGCACCGAATTCTAATCCTATATTATCAACAATACAATAATCTAATTCACATGATTTTAAAAATTCTTTAGCTTCAGAAGCAATAGAATCTACATTTAAAGAAGAATCATCTTTATCTTCAGTCTTTATTTCATTTCCTTTATGAGATATTATAGTTACATGATATTTTTTATTAACTTCTTTTAAAATTTTATATAAATCATCATATAGATACCACCCTACTATACATATATCCATAATTGCCCCTTTATTTAATTCCTATTACACCTAAATTTGGTATTAACACACCATGATATTTATTCATATTATCATTAGGAAAATAGTTTTCAAAATCAAAACTCCAATATTTAGCATCGAATGTTTTAACAGAAGAAAATCCATAGAATAATAATTCTTCTTTTAGCTCTTCTTCTCCCCACATATATTTATGACCATTTAAATCAAACCCCTCTACATGTATTTTTTTTCTTCTAATATAAGAAGTAAATAGAATATCTCTTAAAGCTCTGTAATCTATCTTTTTTTCGTTATATAAATCTAAACATTTTTTTGAATCAGTATGTTTTATTCTTAAAATTCCACCATTTTTTTAACTTTCTTAATACATTTTTCAAGAATAATGGTGTATCTATAGGATTTATATGTTCATAAGTATGAGACATATAAAATTCATCTACTGTATTATCATTGCAAAAATTATCTAAATCTAAAATATTAGATTTTATATTAGCATATCCAGATAAATTAACAGAAATATAGTCGTCATGATCTTTTGTACCACCCAAATCAAATTTTAACATATAATTTCCTTTTCAATCATAAATTGTTTAACCAAATGTTTTATATACAATATATCTCTTTTTTCTTTCATAATTTCTACAGATTTTTTTCTAGCTAAATTAAACCAATCAATATTATTTTTTAGCCATTTTATTTTATCAAAAAATTCATTTTCTTTTAATATAAAACCATTATCATTAATTAATTCTGGCATTTGTCCTACATCAGTACTTAAAACAACACAACCTCTTTGCATAGCTTCCATTGCAGGTAAAGGTCCACCTTCTTGTTTTGACATACATATATAAACATTGAAATTATTAAAAATTTTCAAATATTCTTCTTCTGATAATATTTTATCAGAACCTATTTTAGAATACGATTTAATATCTAATTCTTTATAACACTGATCAAATAAATTATATACTGCATCTATATTTTTTCTATTTTGAGAACTACTTATTGTAAATAATTTAATTTCTTTTTCATGATTTATTATATTTTTATATTGTAAAGATCCAGTTGTAGGTAATATTTTATGAACTATAACACCTTTATCTAATAAAAAAGAATTCATTTGATTTGATGTAGTAACAGTTATTCTATCTTCTATTATATCTTTATCTATACCACTTAATTCACATGGATCATGAATAGATATAATTGTTTTATTTTTATTAAAATCTCTATAATTTTTTAACCATAATGTATGATATCCAAACCATACATAATCATAACTATTCAAAATTTCTTTTTTTGGTTTTTTTATAAAATCTACCATAATATTTTCAGATAAATTGTTTAACCATAATTTACCAACATTATGAATAGCCCAATTTTCTTTATCATGAATATATAAAAAATTTTTCATAACATATTATTAATTTCATTATATAATTCAATATATTTAAATTTTTCTGATACTGTAATATTTGAAACATTATAATATTTTAATAAACCATTTAACTCTTCTTTATATAAAAAAACTTCTGCTATTGTCTGATTAAAACCATCTTTTTTACTATCTATCTTACCATCTCTGACCATATTAACTATTTCTACATTTTTACTTAAAGTTTTAGATAAAATTTTCTTATCTAATCCCCACAATTCTCTTTTGTCTTTATGATAAACATGATATATTTCTGAACCAATAAGTCTTATAAAATTAGTTCTATAATATAATACATTATCCTCTTTTCCCCAACCTAATATTAGATTAGAATGACCGTAAGATTTTTTATATTGATCTCTAGTAAATACAGTACATCCTCCCTTACCAACACCCTTCTTTTTTTCTTCTATTTCAACTATATTATAATTTTCATCTTCATTAATTTGTATTATAAATTCCCAACATATAACTGGCCTATTTTTAGAATTTAATAATATTTCTTTAAAACTTAACTTATTCTTAAATCTAATATCAACATCTAAAAATACTATAATATCACCAATAGACTCTTTAAAACCTAAATTTCTATTTTGACCTAATTTAAAAGGTTCTTTAATATCTTGATTAATAATTATAACTTCATAATTATCTTTAGAAGGTTTACCATAATATTTTTCTATATTATATAATAAACCATCTAATCTATTTAATTTTCGTTCGTTAAGGGGTATAATAAAACTAATCATTATTTCAATTTTTTCTTTAAAAAGTTATAATAAACTATTAACCAATTTAATAACATTATTATTCATTATTATTTTCAGAACTTTCTGTTTTTTTACTTCTTCTTTTTTTTGTTTTTTTAACTTCTTTTACAATTTCTTCTTGTGCTATAGTATTTTTGTTAACTATATTTTCAATAACATCTACCCATTTAGAAGGATTTAAATTAACTTTAGCCCATCTCTTTGCTTCCTTCCCCATAGCAAATCTTAAATTTTCTTTACGTTTTAATATCTTTATACCATATAAAAAAGAATCATAATCTACACAATAAAAACCAGTATTACCATGTACTATTCTATCTTTAACACCATCTCTAGGCTCACCTAAAATAGGTAAACCTGCAGCCAATGCTTCAGCTACCGATCTTGGATATTGATCTCTCCACATTTTAGATGTTCTATGTAAATAAACATGACCATGACTTAAAAATTCTTTTACTGGTATTTCATCAAATTTATAAAATTTAAAATGTTTATCATTTTTAAACTTATTAATTAATTCAGGGTGAGCTTCCATAAACTCAAATCTAACATCTTTAATATCTTTTAAAAGTCGTTCATAAAATACTATATCTTGTTCAAAGATAATATTTTTTTGCCAAACATGTATTTTATCACCATTATTTACTGATTTTTCTGTTGTATATTTTCTAAAATCTGGTGTACCATGTTTTAAAATTACTAATGGCTCACCCTTTTCTCTTTTTCTTTGTGGTATCTCTAAACAAGAGTCTAAATCTATAGCTCCAAATAAAGAAATTAATTCAGTATTATTAAATCCTATAGAATCTTTAATAAATTCATCTCTTTTTTCTTGATTTTGAAAGATTATAGCAGAAACTTTATTAGATTTAGATAGCCATGTACATTTAGGTAATGTACCATTACAATAATTTATACCAATAATAATATTAGAAGATTTATTAACTAATTTACCTGCTATATCAATATTGCAAAAATCCCATATTTGATCATTAGCATAAAATAATAATGGTAAATCTTCTACCATATTTTCTATCATACCATTTTTAAAAGAATGTTCAGAAATATTTATTTTACTATATTCTTCTGTTTTATATTTATCGTTAACACTTTCCCAAGGATAAAAATTAACTTTCCAACCATTTTTTGTTAATATTTCAGCAATTTTTAAGGCCGATTGTTCTCCACCACCTTTAGAACTTAATGAAGCCAATATATTAATTTCTTTATTAATATTCTTATTAGAATCAAAATTAACTATATTATTAGCAGATATTATGTCTAATTTATTTAAAGATTTATCTCCTTTTGGTTTCATATATGTATAAATATTACCATCATAATATTTTTCTATTGCACGAATCATATCATCTGCTGTTATCATATCCATACATTTTTGAATAGTTTTACCATCTACAGTAATAGTATTATGACATAATCTTTTATTTTTTTCAGGATCATTTCCCATAGGAATAACTCTTGATTGCCAACAACCACCATCATCACAACATTTTAATGCACCATTAGTATGTAAAATTTGATGACTTTTATATGCTGTAAAAGAAACAGGTTCTCTACCACCATATATTGCAACACATGGTTTATCACTTCTACCATTTTTCCCCTTAATTGCTCCTGCTAAATGCATTAAAAAACTAACACCTGATACACAACCTTCAGCATGATAAACAAGAGGAAATAAATCTCTAATTTTTGTTTTATTAATTAAATTTATAACACCTTTCAAATTTTCTTCTAAAATATGATCATCTCTACCAATAATAACAAATTTTAATAAACCATCATAATAATCAACAACTTTTTGAAACTTTCTCCAATCCCATATTTTAGTAGTTGCATCACTTTTACCACCTGGAGCAACTACCCAATATTTTTCTATACCATATGCATCCTGAATCATATTGTAGTCTATTTCATTTTTAGATAAATGAACATCAGGTCTTTGTCTAAAAGCATTATTACAAAAACCTTGATATTTTTGTCTCCACGTAATAAATGGTTCTATAGCAGTTTCATCCTCACCTAAATTTTTATCTCCGCCATTACAAAAAGCAGCACAAAATTCACCTAAAGAAATAGGTAATTTTTCTTTAGCATCAACCTGAGAAATCATATCTAATAAAAATGCAAAAGTAAAATGAATAAAACCATTATTACATGTTTGTATCGTAGGATAACCAACTTCATAATATTCGACATTAGGATCTTCTTTTTTTATAGACCAATCTATATAAGGATTATTTTCAAATACTTCTGGAAAATTTGTATCAACATTTATTAATATTTCAGGAAATAATAATTTAAAATCTCTAATACCAGAAGAAAAAAGCATTGCATCACCAACTGCTCTTTTATGACGAAATATTATTTTTCTCATTACAAAAAGCCCTTCTAAAAATATACATATTATATAATAATATAACAAAAATCTAAATTAAAATGGTAGATTTAAAAATAAATCTACCATTTTAAATAAAACAATAAACATAAAATTAGAATTTTTGACCATTATTATTCATATTGTTTTTAGCAATACTCATTTGACATTGCATACAATACTTCTTACCTGAAAATTTAGTAAAATTAGCAGTACAAAAATCTATTTCAGCTTTCTTTAATGGTTGAGGTGTATCATGATTACCATCACAATATACTACCCCATTATTAGATTGCTGATTAACAGAAGTTTGTGTGGTCTGTTGCATATTTGTATTCTGCTGAGTATTCTGCTGAGTATTCTGCTGAGTATTCTGCTGAGTATTCTGCTGATTATTCTGCTGAGTATTCTGCTGAGTATTCTGCTGAGTATTCTGCTGAGTATTCTGCTGAGTATTCTGCTGAGTATTCTGCTGTTTCATATTTCTAATTGGAAAAGCAATATTTATATTATTTAAAACATTTGTTACTTGTCCTAATGTTATATTAGACCAAGTAATACTTTCTGTCTTAAATCCATTGTTAATTATTCTACCAGCTTCTTCATCTGCATAACCTCTTTCAATCCACATATCACGTAATCTATTTTTAAGAATATTAATATCTTCTACATAAGTCTGTGTAGTTTGCTGCTGAACAGGAATCTGTGTAGTTTGCTGCTGAACAGGAATCTGTGTAGTTTGCTGCTGAACAGGAATCTGTGTAGTTTGCTGCTGAACAGGAATCTGTGTAGTTTGCTGCTGAACAGGAATCTGTGTAGTTTGCTGAATAATTTGTTGAGAATTATTAGCAATAGCTCCATTCAATGATATCATAGCCATACCAGCCTGTTTAAGTAAAGCTGAATCTCTACCCTTTGGAACAAACTTGTCTGTTACTAACCAATCAGTGATAAAGCTAGGATTTTCAGCCCAAATTTCTCCTAATGTTTTACCTTTATTTTTTCCAAAATCTACCATTACAAGTTCAGGATGGCTAATATCTTCAGAAGATATTTCATGAGTATTAAAACCTTCAATGCTAGCAATATTATTACCATAAAGTCCTAATGCTGAAGTTACCCAAGAATCATAAGCTCTTTTAAAAGCCATTTCAGGCAAATAAACACCTTGCATTTTAACATTATCAGGAGCAGCACTACCAACTGAATATTTCATGTCTCCATTTATATCTTTTCCACCAACACGGTAACATACCATCATTTTATTACCTTCTGTTGGCTGAATATCACAATGAACATCAGATAAAGAAATACGTGCTATTTTTGCCATTTCTTCATAATGTTCATGTCTTAATAATTCTTGATTTCTTAAAACCCAAGTATTTTCAGCAGTATATGTATAATCTATTATCTGTCCATTTTCATTTTTTATTTTAAATACTAATTGTTTTGACATATTATCCTCCAAAATTATAATTAAAAGCAAGTGGGAGTATCAAAACTACCAGTACCAAAACCATTTGGTGCAAAACCATTATTACCAAAACCATTATTACCAAAACCATTATTAGAATTTTGTTGATACTGTTGAGTTTGTTGTTGCTGTTGAGTTTGTTGTTGCTGTTGAGTTTGTTGTTGCTGAAAATTATTTTGATTTTGAGCAAAATTATTATTATTTCCATTATTGTTAGAATTGTTATTTTCGATATTCTTTTTATCTAACATATACCATGATTCAACATTTAATTCAAAACCATTTTGTTTATTACCATGTTGATCTGTATATTGACTTGTTTGCATTCGACCAGCTACTGAAACCATTTGGCCTTTTACCATTTTAGCTGCAAAAGGTGCTGTTTTACCCCATATTGCAAAAGGTATAAAATCACTATCAAATTGTTTAAAACCATTAGCATCTGGATTACCATTATTTTTTGCAATATCTCTTTGTACTGCAATTCTAGCTTTAACAAACTGAGTTCCACTTGTTGTAGTCTTTAATTCTGGCTCTACTACTAATCTACCAATAAAAGAGCAATTATTTAACATAGTTACCTCCAAAACCTTATTTAATTATAGGAAAATTTGTTTTATTTACAATATCTATAGAATCATTAAAAGCTTTCATTTCTAAGTCTAATTTTTCAAGTTTTTCTTTATATAAATCATAATATTTTCTACCGTTACTTAAATTTACTTTTTTCTGATCTTCTGCAATTTTTAATTCAGTATCATAATATTCATGTTCAAATTCCATATCGTTTATTTTTTTACGTAGCATTCTAACAATATAATCTTTAACATTATCGTTAGTTGTTATTGCTAAATCAATTATTACGCTATTTCTCTCTCTGGGCATAGCTAATCTCCTTTCAAAAATAAAACTTTAATAATTTATAATAATATAAAAATAATCCGTTATTTAATATCCCATATAGGCTCTGCATTTATATTTTTTCTACCAACAATAACATACTCATGTATTTTAACATTATACTTTTGAGCTTTAGCATCTGGTATTTTTGCTGCTAAGTTAGTTGTATAGCTTCTTATAACAAAATCATATATATCAAAACCTGCTTTTTCTATTAAATCTGTAGTATGAGTACCAAAAGCATAAAACTTTTTCCAAAGCCTAAAATCTTGTACCACAATAACAAAAAACTTCCCATCTTTTAAGACTCTATAACATTCTTTAAATACATCGCCTAATTTTGATAAAAACATTTTATAATCATTAATATCTGATAATTGTCCATTTCTTGATTCATATTTCTCAATACACCAATATGGGGGACAAGAATATATAAAGTCTGCAACATTATTTTTCAATGGAATTTTAGTACTATCACAATGTATTATATTTGGAATATACAAATTTCTATCTTCATCGAAATCTTCTAATGTCTTTTTTTGTTTACATTTATTTTTTATATGAGAAACAAATTCATTAGAAATATCACATCCAATACTTCTTCTATTCATTAATTTAGCCATTAATATCCTAGTACCTCTACCTGCAAAAGGATCTATAACTAAATCATTCTCATTAGACCAATATTCTAATATTTGTTTTGCTAATAATGGTGAAAATTCTGAATATTTATGTTTTCTTCCAACACTAGCTGCACCTTTACCTTTTTTTCTTAAACCAGGATTATAAAAATCATCACTTACTAATGCTTTATATTCTTTTAAACCTTCATGAGAAGATATATGCCAAATAGATTGAGGAATAAATGAATATTGTCTTGTGTTTTTGTTTGTTGCTATTAAATTTTCTGAATTTGGTTTAGTACTTCTCATGGCTATCAATAAATTCTAGGTATTTACACCTTCTAATTTTTTTTTCTTCTGTTTTTTCTAATATTTCTATTATATCAAAAATATTTTTAATTTTACCTATTTCTTGATCAAAATGATCATATGCACAACCAGATATACTACCATACGGATTTATATCTATTATATAATTAGTATTATGACAAAAATCTACCAATCCAAGTCTAAATAATATACATGGATCAATTATAAAACTATTGTTTTCAAAAATATTATGACTAATTAATTCTTCTATAATATTATAATATTCATCTCTTTTATAATTAAATGGTTTTTCAAATATAATATGAACAGTATCAAATACAGAAGATAAATTTTCTAATATCCCTTCTTTAATCCAATTTTTAGATTCTTTAGTTATTAAAAAATTAGCATTAATAGAATTAACATTATAATCTTTTATTTCATTTATTAATATTTTTAAATTTTCAAAATCAAATTTTCTATTATTATCGATAGAAATAGAAAAAACATCTACTATTTCCAATATATTATCATTATAAAAATTTATTTTACTGATAATATATTTAGCCATTAAAGGATCTGTAGTTATATCTACAGGAATATTTATCATAATGCATTCTTTTAAAAATTTAAAAAGAAAATTTACTTCTTTATCAATAGCCAATGAACCTATAGGATAATAATTAACTGCTATAGCTATTTTTTCTATATAATCTTCCATACTTAAAATTTCTGGTAACTTTAACCATTCTTCTTTAGATATTTCTTTTTTATCTGAAGAAATTTGTTTTTTTAAATAACAATGTGGACAATTATGTCCACATTCAGCAGTATAATGTAATGAAATAATTTTAGGCTTCATATTCTTTTTTCTATAATTTTATCTACAATACCATATTTTAAAGCTTCTTCTGAAGTCATATAATTGTCTCTATCTGTATCTTTCTCTACAATCTCTAAAGGTTGACCTGTATAAAAAGACAATAATTTGTTTAATTTGTTTTTAGTTCTTAAAATATGAGCAGCATGAATCTGAATATCACTTGCTTGTCCTTTTGCTCCACCAAGAGGCTGATGTATCATAACTTCTGCATTAGGTAAAATAATTCTTTTACCTTTAGTTCCTGCAGACAACAAAAAAGCACCCATACTTGCTGCCATCCCCATACAAATTGTAGATACATCGCATTTAACGAAATTCATTGTATCATGAATTGCCATACCTGCAGTTACAGATCCACCAGGAGAATTAATATATAAATTAATGTCTTTTTCAGGATCATCAGTCTCCAAAAATAAAATTTGTGCTGTTACTACTGCAGCTACAGAATCATCAATAGTACCATTCAAACAAATTATTCTATCTTTCATTAACCTTGAAAAAATATCATAACTTCGTTCATTTCCTCTTTCATCTTTTTCAACTATTATTGGCACTAATGACATAAAACCTCCTGTAAAAACGATATAATTAATATATTAATTTAATCATAAAAAATCAATATGTTTTTCTCTTATTTTTTTTACCATATCTATTGTAACTTTAAAATTAGATAAAATATTTTTTTTATTATTTTCAGATTTTTTAATGATAAAATTTCCTTCTTCATCCATAAAACCTTTTAAATACCATTCTCTATAATGATAAGAGCACATACCTTTAAAATATCTCATTTTACCATGACTTATTTCACCATTTCTTTCACAACCACAAATCTTACAGCGTAATCCATTTTCAATATGGTCTTTTTTATTCCAAGGAATACCTTTTTTTCTTCTTGGAAATATTTCTTCTATATTTTTTATCCCCCGCATAGACTTTCTTATTTTTTTACCATGAAAATCTATTATCCCACTTTGATATTGAGAATAATGTTTTTTGCAAAAACCATGATAAAAATATTCTCTACCATAATTATATCTTCCTCTTATTTTACAGCCTTTAATTTTACAACCATTTTTAGGTCTTAAACAATGTCTTTTATTTTTATCTTTTATTGAAATACTCATAATAATTCTTCTATCTATTTTTAAATAATACAGATTGTTCTTCTATATTATCTAAATAACCTATTCTTTTAGCATACCAAGATCCACCATCAGCAGCAACACTTCCACATTTACAAACAACATAATGATGTAAATTCATAGATCTAATTGTATCGCCACAAAGCTTACATTTAATTTGATTACTCCATATATCACCAATATGTAATTTTTTTCTATCTTCTTTTGAAGTATTAATATTACATATTGTTTGATAATCAAAAATTTTATCTTCTTTCTTACTTTCTTTCTTGTTTTTCATTTAACCTCCATTATTATTTTGAATAGCCATCCTTTGCCCAACCACTACCTTTCAACAAAAATCCTTGACCACCAGTAACAACAATTTTAATATCTTTACTTTTACAATTGGGGCATTCTTCAAGATTATCTTTAATACTATGACTTACTTCAATTCTACCACAATTAGGGCAATCATAATCATAAAACATACTTACCTCCTATTATAAATATTATTTATAGATTTTTTCAATTATTTTTAATGACATATGCTTATTTTTTTTACAATCAATTATCAAATTATCATTTTCAATAGATGTCTCTAATATTTATTAAAAACAAAAATATTATAAAACGTAACTTTCCGTTATTTAAAATCTAAACAAACCTGATCATGATCAAAGATTTTTCAGATTTTAACCTCAAGAAACGACCACTAAAATTTTTAGGATCGAAAAGAAA
>JALNZQ010000304.1 GCA_023229165.1 Methanothrix sp. | reverse complement strand
TTCTGGATCGCATGGAGACTGAATTAAATGTTGAAAACAGAATTTAAACATACGGGCCGAGTATATAAAGTCCAAACATTCGGGACTCTACAGCCAATATAATTTCAATTCTTGTCTTTATATCCTTTAACTCACTCGTTTCGTTTACATACTCAGAAGGTATTACTTCGCTAACAATATCTAGCGATAAGCCCTCTGTCATGAAGTAACTTATCCTTTCTACCTTAAATCCTTTTAATCGTAGCATTTCGTCCTTATATTGATCTTTTTTTCGGATATCTTCGTTTTCGTGATGCGGACCATCTACTTCTAATATGGTGTCTGGCATAATATAAAAATCCACCACGAAAATACCTATTGGGACTTGCATAAGGAAATTTATACCTTTCTGCCTCAGCAATTCAGCAACGATTCGTTCAAGACTTGTATATTTATATTCAAAATAAAATATATCGTAATCGTCGTATTCTTCTTGCGCCTCTAAATGCAAATGCCATATAGTCCTTTCACGCGAGTAATCCCATATGTCGAAAAAACCCATATTTTGATGTATCAGGAATTTTAGTGAATCTCGGTCAATGAGATTCGGAATTGCTTCTCCTATTTTAAGACATCCTTGTCTTATTACGTTTATGTAGAAATTATCTACAGGAAATCGCCGATTTCCAACAACTAAACTAAAAGTTGTTTTGGGTTTTTCTATCTCTGATTTAATCATATGTTAATTCCAGTATCTTTGAATGGAATTAATTTTTCTGTTTCAAGACTAATTATCTCTTTTTCATATTGATCATGTGGCTTTCAATATTTTGTGAAAGCGTGTATTTAATTAAAAATGCCTTCATGTCCTTCAATATCAAAATTGCGGTTAAATAGTCAATATTGCCGTTAACCAAGGAAACTCTCATTCAATTTTGTTGCTTCTTCAGCACTTCTTAATGACGCATTGGTGCTCTGAAGTAGTTGCTGATTCAATTCCTCCGCGCCTTCTGCGTTCAATAATAATACAATTGATAATGGAATTATGAATCAGGCAGCATTGCTCCAATCAGGTCTATCGGATTTTATATTTGCATATATTCATGAATTTGATCCCGATCATCTTTATCATACGTTGGAATTTTTTGCTATTTTTAATCCCTCCTCCGAGGTTTCATCTATTCTGATAGTTCGTGGATTTATTACATCGGGAGCGCGGAGGGTCACGAATACCCCGACCTTCAGATCGGGGATGAAGTGAACCCTCGCCCTTTTTTGGAGGTGGAAATCTATTATGTTCAAGCGGCAAATTCTTTAGATCCGTTGGAAATATGACTGCTGACACGATCTCCAGCTGACCGGGTGTGCGTGCGGCCCGAAGCTTACCTCATCCTTTAGGTGGGGTGGCCGCACGCAGTTTGATTTGAGAGATCCTTGCAGGCCAATCCGCCCAGCAACGCCCTACACCTACACCACAAAGTTCCTCAGAACCCCAATTCCCTCGATATCCACTTCCACCGCATCTCCTTTTTTCAGCGGCCCCACTCCCCGGGGCGTGCTTGTGGCAATCACATCGCCCGGCTCAAGAGTCATGACGCCGCTTATGAACTGCACCAATTTCGGCATGTCGAATATCAGATCAGAGGTGTTCGAGTTCTGCACCACCTTTCCGTTGACGCGGGTCTGAATATCCGCGTCCGATGGATCGATTTTGGCGATCCAGGGGCAAAAGGTGGCAAAGGCGTCGAAGCTCTTGGCGCGCGTCCACTTAGATCTCAGTGCATCCCCAGTCGTTCCTTTATCGCTCTGACATCGGATTGTACCTGCCGGAAATGCATCCCATATCCTGGTTGAATGTCTTCCCTCATGCCTTTGATTTCTTCCAGTACCTGAGGAATTGCGTCGGTATTCTTCCGCATTGCTTTGAGCTCTTGCAGTGTCGCGTCGGTATTATCTTTCACCGCTAAAAGGAGTGGTATGGCCTTATTCATTTGAGATGCCGTGTTTATCGATGCAAATTGCCACAACGGCATGATATCGTCGGCGAAGTCCTCGGATTTCACATTATCCACAGTGGCGAGCTGTGGCCGTTCCTTCATGGCTGAATTATAGAACTTCGCTATTTTTTGTTCGTTGCCTTCGACCAGGGCAATTACTACTTGCTGCCCTTCTTCATCATCATTGTAGACTTCAAAGCCTCTGAGTGCCAGGCGCATAGCTAACTCAGTAAGATATGGCCTATAGCCTCCCCCATGGACTTTGGGACCTGAAATCTTAACTTTCAGCTTCATAGTCATCCTTGATATGTATCGGCAAGCTATTTGGTTGTTTCCTCAATCTTGCTACACCACAAAGTTCCTCAGAACCCCAATTCCCTCAATATCCACTTCCACAGCATCTCCTTTTCGCAGCTGCCCAACTCCGGGAGGCGTGCCCGTGGCAATCACATCGCCCGGCTCAAGAGTCATGACGCCGCTTATAAACTGCACCAATTTCGGCACGTTGAATATCAGATCGGAGGTGTTCGAGTTCTGTACCACCTTTCCGTTGACGCGCGTTTGAATGTCTGCGTCCGAGGGATCGATTTTGGCGATCCAGGGGCCAAAGGGGGCAAAGGTGTCGAAGCTCTTGGCACGCGTCCACTGGCCGTCTTTGCGCTGCAGATCGCGGGCCGTCACATCGTTGAAGCATGTGTAGCCTAAAATGTACTTCTCCGCCTCTTCTGCCGGAATATTCTTGCAGCGCTTTCCAATAACGACCGCCATTTCGCCTTCGTAGTCCACCTGCTCGCTAGAGGAGGGATAGACGATATGCCCGTTCGGGTCCAAAATCGAGGAGGGCGGCTTTAAGAAAAGAATGGGCTCCTCAGGAAGCGGCATCTTCAGCTCCTGGGCATGCTTCACGTAATTTAGGCCCACACAGACGATCTTGGTCGGCTGGCAGGGAGGCAGAAGGAATACTTCCTCCAGTCCCAACTCCTCTCCCCCGGAGATTATGCCATTCTCAATGCTGTACGATCCCCCTCGGACTATACCA
>JALNZQ010000303.1 GCA_023229165.1 Methanothrix sp. | reverse complement strand
GGAATGGATTACCATTCGGTTACAGAGAGGCTTTGCCATTCCGTCCCTTGAGGGTCATGCAATAGGGGTCTCTCAGGAGCCGATGGCCATTGTGTAGAATAATTCCCGTTCCTTACCGCGTCCTAATCAAGAAGCTGAAGAAGCTGGGATTAGAGGGACCACAATATGGCAGCAAGCACCCTTACATGGTCATTGGCGACACAGTTATCATCCTGCCAAATCCGCATCAAGGCGAGGACGTGGATGTAAGTCTCATTAAGACCATTTTAAAAGATGCCGGTATCTCCCGCGAGGAATGGATTTCAGCATAGATGGCTTCGACTGCGTGGCGGCCAATCCCAAGCACATGTTCGCCTCGCTCAAGGAGGGCGACCGGGCGGCGGTGATGCCAGACACGGGCGCGGTTTCGAGTGGCTCCAGCCCATTCTGCAATATTGGAAAAAGACTCACGTACGCATGCGGACGCTCGCTTGCGGGCGCGGGCAGGCGGGCCTGGGAGTGGCAGAGCTGGTTGCTTTGAGCTTCAAAAATGCATTGGATGAGTAAAAGGCCACGGTCTAGAAAGCGGTTCTATGAAGATCAGGCTTTCCATATCCCCTTAACCTCAAGAGGATCGATCTTCGGGATCTCCACGCAGCCTTTCAATTCACGCTTGAACTCGGCTACTCCTATTAGCGGCTTAATTATCTCTTTTCCTTCTTCTAGCCCTACTTCCACTTCATCACCCTACAAGTCTTGCTGGTCCGATTGCTCTTTGGATTTTTCCAGGAAACGCCCGATTGATTCGATGAATTCGTAAAAATCTTCCATATGCTCTGTCAAGATCTTGTGTGCCAAAAGGTCGTCGATTCTGCCGTATCTATGGACGATTATATTTCGAAATCCCTTCATCCGTCGGGTCTTCTCTGCCATATTCTGCGTTAGAATTCCAATATTGACCAGGCTATCCACAAAACTCTCTTCGCTTTCCGGAACGCTGAGGCGCAGGTCTGAGTTAATTATTGAGCAGATATCGATAATATTTTCGATGGCAAATTCCATTCTCTTGTAGATTCCATCTTTTACCAGTCCGAGCTCTGAAAACTCCTCGAAGCTTGAGGGAAGGTTCTCCTCTACAAGGCTTACGCTGTCTTCGATGTCAGCCAATTTTGATCTTATCAGCTCTGCTCTGAGGTTTCTTTTTTTCGCCATTGCATGCCTCATGCTTTAAGCGAGGGATTCTATTCCCAGGTAATCGTAGTATCTGCGCTTGAAGGATTCAAACTCTTTTATGGTCTCATAGGCTTTGTCGTACATAAATGGCGTATCATCTTCGTAAAGGACCTTGCCCTTCAAAACCTGCATTCGTAAAGGAAGAGGAAGCTGCTGGAAGATCTTAATATCATAGACATCGTCAAAGAGCTCTGATAAGACCTTGAGACGGAATTCGGAGGCATCAGTATCATCGTAGTATACGCTGATATCGATGTCCGAATCCTCTTTCATGCTGCCAACAGAAGCTGAGCCGTAGAGAGTGATAAATCTGACTTTGTCGCCGCCGAGCGATTTAATCTTCCGGACGGCTCGATCAATTTTCTCAGATAGGTTATGCATCATGATTGATGCTCCTGAGCTCTTTGGCAACCATTTTATTGATTTAGGCGCTCAAAGGGGAAAAGCTTTTCTGAGAAGTGTATTTGGGGTATCGATTTGCCATAATGGCTTTCTCGCTCGATCTGGGCATATCGGCATTGATCCTGGAATTTAGGCTTGAGCATAGGCGGTGATTTCTTCTCCTGAAATTATCGGGCCGCATATGCCAGGGCCGCCAGGACAGATTGATATAAAGCAAGCAATGCAGGACGTTCTGAAGGAAAGAGAGGCAAGGGGTTCTATTTAATCTCGTACGGGTGCCCTGGATAAACCAATAGTCGTAGCGCCTCAAGATGTGACAACTCATCTAGTCGTAAAATTTATATATTTAAAATATCGATCGTTAAATATAGGTGAATTGTTTGGAAGAGAAGTGTTTTTTTTGCGAAAATGTTGCAACGAGACAAATTGGGAATGAATTTATCTGCGAGTCCTGCATTTCAGATGTATATTCATTATTAACTCGAAATATCCAGAGAGATGTCGAAGACGAAGTGGATCATAATAAAAAACTTATTTATGTACTAAGAGAAATTGGAAAAGAAATATCAGGACTAAAACGAGATATACGTGAATTAAGAAGGAGTAATTGATAGACTGGTATTTAAAAAGCCACAATAAGCAAAGGAAAATTTATGAATAATACACAAATGGTCTTAGGCATTTTTGAATTTAGTCAAAGGCATTTAGGTTATGCTTTACTTATCATTATCATCATAATTAATCTTGCGATTATCTTTTACAAATCTAAATTGGAAAAGATCATGTCGGTTCCGATTTCAATTATACTCATTTTATTTTATGCTACCATAATTGGGTCATCTTATTGGTGGATCTTTACAATAAAGAGTTTTAGTGAACTAATTACCTTTATTACATTGCTGGTACTAGCATTATATACATATTACACACTACAGGTTGTAAAAATAGCATATAGCGGACCAGCGTTATTACATGTTCAAATAGAACACAGCAAGACATTAAAACTTTTCTTGCGCAAATGGTCAGATTTATTAAATGAAATACCAGAATTCAAAAATATTCCATACCAATCCTTTGAGCACACCATTAATAATTATAAATCTCTTGAAGAGAATTGGGAATATAACGACCTGATCGAACATCATTTGCCAAAAAACTATCGGGATCTGAAGAACAATTGGGATAATTACCGGCGACAATTAGAAGATCTTGAATTAAAATCGAATGTGTTATATAAATCAATTTTATATGAAGTTGACGCGGAACTATCCGATATGAAAACTGTAGAGTCCCGAAACTCTTGACTTTATATACCCATCAAAAAGGCATGGGAAAGAAGAATAAGGTTGTAAAGCTAACAGAGAAGAAGATCAGATATATCATTCGGGCCAAAAAGAGAGG
>JALNZQ010000302.1 GCA_023229165.1 Methanothrix sp. | reverse complement strand
AAAATATTGGATTATTAAGAGAAGAAATAATAGAAAAAGTTCAAGATTCTTTTAAAAATTATTTAGATAGAAAATATATAATTGAAATTAGACAAAAAGTTTGACTTTATATTAATAAATTATTATATTAATTTATAAGGACTGCTTGCAGTAGGTGAAATAGTTGATCAAACCTGATCATATTTTAAAGAACGGAAGTGTATGAATGATTTAGATAAACGTAAAAATGGTTATATAGAAGATAGTAATTGCGATCATATGTTTGTGCATAAAATGATAGAATATAATGCAAAAGTATATGAACCATCTGATAATTATATTGTTATTCTTAATATAAGAGGAAGTTCAACTATTTTTGGTTATATGAAAAATAATTGTTGGTATACTGAAGATGATGAATTGATAGAAAATAAAGAAGATATAATATCTTATTTTGATTTACCTATACCATATTTTTTTGGCAAAAGAAAGGTTAAAAAATAGATATGGATAAAAATATTAAAAAAAATACTCTTAAAAAAAGAGTATTAAATTTGGTTAATGGGTGGGAATGTTTAGAAAATCAGTTAAAAGAATTACCTAAAAATCATCCAATGAGGATAGTTGTTCCTGCTATTGCAACATGTAGAAAACAGTTAGATAGTACAATAAAAGATAAAAAATTAGAAGGTATTGATTTTTTGAAAGTTGAATAATTTATGAAATGTAAAGCATACAATCCTTCATGTTGTTTAAAACATTGTGAGACTTATAAAGAAGCAATGAAATTTGGTTGGCAATGCTGTATATTTTGTTATTATGGAAAAAATAAAAACGGTTGTCCTGAATGTAATTTAGAATATAGAAAGGATTATAATATGGAAAATGTAAAAATTTTTAGTATGGTAACTGGTGAAGAAGGAATAATTGAAAGTTTAGATACAAGACATATTGAAATAACAGGTTTTAATGAAGGTTTTATCGAATTGGGATAAGTTTTTGAAATATTGATATCTTTTGAAGAAGCTGTATATGGTATAAAAGATTTTTTTATTGAAATAAAAAGATATGCTGATAATAAATATGAATTTATGAATGTTGGCGCAAAAGAAATGTTATTATTAGAAATGATAAGATAATAAATAAAGGGATTTAAAATATTTTTTGATCCTAAAATTAGAGTTGGACATCAAGAGAAAGTTATTTTATAATTTTAAAATAGGAATATTTTTTGTTAGGATTTGCAATTCAAAAAGGTAGAAATAGTTTTAAAGAAGAAATAGCAATTATTCATTATTCTATTATGAATAAAATTCCTTATAAATTTTATAAAAATAAAGAAGATGTTCCTATTAATTATATTCCTGTTGGATCTGTTGAGTGGTGTGAACAATTTTTAAATAAAGATATTATTATACCTGATTATTATCCTCAATTTTTAAATCAATATTTATTTAGAAAAATTTGGAAAACAAATAAATGGCCTACAGAAAAAGTATTTATTAAGCCTGCAGATCATTTTAAAAAATTTACTGGTTTTGTTATTAAAGAAGATAGTAAAAAAAATAGAGGTAATTTTTGGTGTTCTGAAGTAGTTAATTTTGAAAATGAATGGCGTTATTATATTTCTAATAGCAAAGTAGTTGCAGCAGAATGGTATAAGGGTAATAACGAACAGTTAGAAGCTCCTAAATTAAATATAGTTTTTCCTGATAATTATTGTGCTGCAATAGATTTTGGAATATTAGATAATGGTAATCTTGCATTAGTAGAAGCACATTTACCTTATGCATGTGGTTGGTATGGAAAAAATTATAATATTTATGCAGAATGGATAATTAACGGATGGAACTATATTAAACTAATTGGAGGATGTATATGAATTTGTGTAATTTAGGAATTCATGATTATGAATATATTGAAGAACCAAAACCTGTTAGTAAATTAAAAAAGGATTTTAATTTAGATGATAATATATATGAAGATGATCTTGCTAAAAAATGTTCTATTAAAATTTGTTTAAGATGTGGTAAAATTGTAGATACTTTAAATCCTATGATAGAAGAACTTAAAAAAGAAGTAATAATAAAAGAAAATAATAGACAATTAAAAGTAAGAAGAAAACAAGAAGCTATTAAATTATATAAGGAATATGGGAAAAATGAATAAAAAACTTGATATAATAAAGATTTTACAAAAGATTGAAACTATAATTCAAATGCAATATGATTCTAAAGAATATTTGGAATCGAAGTTTTCAATATTCCCTTATTTTGGAAATTCAAAAGATACAAAAACTTTTATTATTAATTTAAATAGTGATTTTGATATTATTGATAATTTTGTTATAGATATGGAAGGTTTAGATTTGTGTGATGTCACATTAACGTTGCATTCTTTAGGTTTTTTAAATAAAAAAGAAGTAATAGTTTTATGTGGAGAAAGTCAATCACCCCTGAATAAATTCAGGGGCTTGAGTTGTGAAACTTGAGGGTAACAGGTTGATTAGGGGGCTTAAGGAATTATGCAGACGTTACAAAGAGAGTTTAAGAACATACATACGGATGCTTCACTAGTCTGTAGCTCTATAAGCGATGAGTTAAACAGAGAGGAAACTCTCAGTGCTCATGGCAAAGTACTGATTTGTAACAACCCCGAAGTGAATCAACCCCGGCAAGGAGGGGATTCGAACTTGAGAGTATCGAATATTGTCTTTGTACTTTCTATGAGTGGCAAGCCTTTAATGCCATGTAAATCACAAAAAGCTAAGAAATTGTTAAAAGGAGGTAAAGCTAATGTTGTAAAAAGATTTCCATTTACGATTCGATTAACTATGGGTACTGGTGAGACAGTACAGGATATTAATTTAGGCATTGATAGTGGTTATAAGCATGTTGGATTTTCAAGTATAACAGAAAAAGAAGAGTTGTTTTCAGGAACATTAGATCTTGATCTAAAGACTAAAGATAGACTTAATGAGAAAAAGATGTATCGCAGGAATCGAAGAAATAAGTTAAGATATAGAAAGCCAAGATTTTTAAATAGGAAACGAAAAGA
>JALNZQ010000061.1 GCA_023229165.1 Methanothrix sp. | reverse complement strand
GGCATATCTTGAGTGGCTCTTTGATTTCATCTTCTCGCACACAGCCAAAACAGGTTATGTGATGCTGGATGAAACAATAGCATCGACAAGAAAGCGAAAGGATAGGTTACTGAAGGTACTGATCTATCCTGAGCTGCCGTTACATAACAACGGTTCAGAGATAGCTGTGCGGGAAGGCGTGATCAAGAGGAAGATCAGCTACGGAACTCGAAGCGAATACGGCAAGGCCGCTTGGGAGAATCAATTGACTATCCTTGACACATGCAGAAAGCAATGAGTTAGCTATTTCGAGTATATTCTGGATATTATATCTTGGAGCTACTCGATGCCAAGGTTGTCCCAACTCCTTATGCGGAGCAAGTCCTCCACAGCCTATTGAGCATGTTCGAGAATTATGGCAAATTTAATCTATATTGGAAAATTTTCCAAATTTTTGCTCTAAAAGATAAAGACAAAGGACTAAACCGACACCCTCTATATATAGATTTCTGAACCTCCGTTGCTGTAAATTGGTCCTCTCAAAACAAATCTATCAAGATAATCAGATATGTTATGACTCTTATATGCTCTGTCAGCTAATTTGCGACCAGCTATATTAAAATATCTTAAATATATATATCCATTCAATATTTTTTTATTCTTATCAACTAATGAATAATAATCAATAGATCCTGGTGAAATACCACCTTGACTTATAAGCCTATACTGGCCTGTGACGTCAGTATAAACTTTCATGCCCTTCAATTCACCGTATTCCTGCAGCCACATTGCTGAGTAGCATTCCTGGTCATGAATAAATAGATAATCATAGGCGTATCCTTCTGAATTCAAGACCATGCTTCGCGGTTTATCAAATATCTGACTTATTAAATCAGAGCCACACATAAAACTAGGTAAGAGCACAATAAGTATGATCAAACATGGTTTTACTTTCAGAGATTTGGCGATTTTTATGCCACCAATGACAAAGAACATAGAAAGAATAATAAACATTTGTTGGTAAACTCTCCCTGATGTATAGCTTGTTGAAAAATAAGGAAGAATGATTGTAGTCGCTGTCACTAAGCTACACACGAATGGGAGGACAAAAAAAATTAAGTCAACTTTTGACTGCAAGAATTTTAGATAAAATATCCTTCTCCTACAATTCCATATTGTGCTTAACACCCCAATGGCTATAAAGATAATAGATAGCCGTGATAAAACCAGTTCCGTCTTAGCGAGAATCCCACTATAGGCAACACTCGTTCCTAAAATATCACTGGTAGTAACCCCTCTAGATTCAAGTAAAAAAAAATCGTTTAAGTTCTTGGCTGTCGTACTCAGTAACTCCACGCTGATGTTAAATGTAACACCGGTGAGCTGACTATACCAATAGAATAATGCGACAAATAATAATAAAATCATAGTTATACTTATGTTTTTTTTCAGTGGAGCTGGGTTGAGTATATTGTCCTTTAAAGCCTCTCTATTTTTTGAGGATTTCAGAAATCGGACTTCTAACTCAGGAACTCCCGCGATATAAGTAATTAACTGCATCCCAGTCATCGTGAGAAGAAGCACAATAAAGAATATATAAGTAGTTCCATAATGAGATATGATGCATGAAATTACAAAAATTATAAATAATATTCTTTTATTAATTTCGTTCAAGCTATCAAGAAATAAAATCATGCATGCCAGTGCAAAAAAAATTACAGCTACCCTCGTACGGGAATTTAACTCCGGCCAGAAAAAATACGGATACGACATAAAAAAAATTGATGCTAAAAAGGCGTAGATGTATCCGATATATTTCTTTGATATAATATATATTATTACAGGAGAAAGAGAGAAAAAAATGGAATAAAAAATCTTAAATATGTACTCACCATTCGCCCTTAACAATGATTGAAATATTACGGGAAGCAGCGTGACGCTCAAGCACGTATTAATGATATTATCTGGTTCTAGAAGAGACCAATATCCAGCCTTAGATATTAGCATATAGAGCAGGAATTCGTTATGCTCATCAGCTCCAATGATGTGATTTGACCTCAAGGAAACCATTAACAGGAGGGAAACACTTATCAATAATATGATAAATGGACAAATCCTCTCAGAGAATCGATTGTGTATTAGAGCGATTAACAGAATATATGCAGAAATTAGTGATAGTAGTCCTACCAATATTATATTGTTATCGGTAGAATTCATGACATGAATTCCAAACACGCTGAGTGCTGGAAGTAAAATCGGAACAACTAAAAGTGCCTTTTCTGATGTAGTTAGATTTAAATTTTGAAGCGAAAGAAATGGTGTTTTGTTTATTTTATATCCGATGATAGCTAATGTAATGAACGCAATGTTAAACGAAATCAAAAGAGGAATCGTTGATAATGGTGTTTTAAAGCCAAACGCAAGTGATAAATTATTTATGAACAATCCAAACAACATTAGGAAAGAAACGCTTAATCCGACCGACAACACAACTTTTTCTGCAGAACCTATCTCGTTTAATTTTAGAACTTGAAGGATCAATAAACCTGGAAAAAGAGTTAGACAAAGGAATACTATAATCTGTCTTAAAAAAGAAATATCTAAGAGAATAATTGAATCGAATAAAAGAATTATCAAGGTTATGAATATTAACCCTTCTTTTTTATCAAACATTAGTTTCATTTTAGACTACCTATAGCTCCTCTACAATTTTTCTATATCGTCTAATTGTAGCTTCATAGGTGAATTCTTTTTCTACCAACCCCCATGCGTTAATCACAATTTCAGCAAGGTTAGGATGATTTAAAGCTCTTATAATATTTTCCGCAACACACTCTGGATCATTATTTTCCATAATAAATCCAGTATCCCCATCTTTTATAATATCAGGTATCCCTCCAACTGGAGTTGCAAGAACGGGAGTTCCACATGCCATAGCTTCTATAATTATCGAAGGTAAGCCCTCGCTATAGGATGGTGATACTAATAACTTCATTTCATTTAAAAAAGACGGCAACTTCGTATAATTGATCCATCCTGTCATTGTAACATATTTATCAATATTAAGTTCCTCCACCAGCCTCTCAACTTCATCTTTTAGATCTCCTTTTCCTATTACAATAAACTTGATGTCTTGATTATGCTGCAAGACTGTAGGTATTGCGCGCAAAAAATTCTTTACACCTTTTACATGAGTTAATACTCCTACGTAACCAACAACTTTTTCCCGCTCGCCATAATATTTAAGTGGTTTAAAAAGGGGAGTATCAACAAAAAGATGGCAATTGTCGGCAATTTTATTTTGGTAGCAATCAGGAATGCCAAAGAATTGCGAAAGATTCGGATTTCCAAGGAGTATCTTATTAGCTAATAAGAGCAAAATACTAGTTCTAATCGATTTGGGCGCCCCACCGTAATAAAGCAGTACCTTTGCGCGCCTTATCCTCGCAACTAGGACTATAGGTATCTGGAACACACTTGAAACACCAAATATTATTATAAAATCCTCACGACGCATATTTTTTCTCAGCACAGAATGTATGTGTAGATACTCAATCATGCCAGCAAGAAGAAGGGTGTATGTAGATTTAGTCTCTTTTTGAGTAGCATAAAGTGAACTCGCTCTGTTGGACACCAGAATTGTAAATTCTTCCCCAAATATTGAACTGAATATTTTTTTAAGTTTATATAGTTGTGGTTCCCCACTCGGTGTACCCTTTCCAAAAGTGATTATATATACACGAGGATGTGGAAAAATATATATTTCCCTGTTTATCATAAAGTTCTTTCCTCTTTTAAACACTCCATACACAGAGATAACCAATCATAACAAATAACATCCCAGCTGAAGGACTTGACCGCGGTTTTTCGAGCGCCCTTTGACAAATTTTCGAGCAACAAAGGATCATCCCCTAAAATTCTGATTGTATTGATATAAGATTGCGCATCTGGTGTGCAAAGCATTCCATTTTCCAAATGTTTTATGGTTTGTGGCACTTCACCCATGTTCAAAGCAACTATTGCTTTTCCTGAAGCCATTGCTTCCAGTTCTGCTAAACCCAAATCTTTTTGAAAAAATAATACTATATGTAATTTAGACAACCACATGATAAAATCCGTTTTTGATACAAATCCCTGATGTTCAATATTAGATAAGTGGAAAAATTCGTGCGAATATGGGCCGTCTCCTAGGATAATAAAACGAACATTTAGAAGTTCATTTAAAGCTTTCTTAACAATCTCTAGAAGTAGTTGAGCGCCTTTTTCATCAGTTAACCTGCCAATAAATCCCACTTTTAAAATCGAAGAGATACCTGTAATAGGAGTAATTGGCTTAAAATTATCGATATCCACACCACCAGGTATTACCCTAATCTTTTTTGAATCAATTCCATGACATACCATGCTTTTTTCAATTAAGAGGCTTTGGACTCTTATGTAATCGGATAGCGATCCTATTAATTTATCTATATTTAAATCCAATTTATGAACTATTTTTTGTGGGGCCCGAAGCTTTAATGACCTAGCATAAAGATCAATCCAAGGAGCTAAATTACCCTCAGAGTATATTATTTTTTTTTTGGTTATCTTAGCTGCTATTGCAGCCACAAGACCTTGGAGACCACCATGTACAATCACAATTAATTGTTTACGACCTTTCATAAAACGTATGGATTTAATGAATAAAAATAGTGAATAAATAGGAGTTAGAAGAAAATAATTTATAAAATGCTGAGTAATAGACGTCGGCGGATAGGTATTCATTGCAGGAAAAAAAACATTTTCGACAAAAAAATTATCACTTATATATTTTTTCTCTTCATATACTTTATAATATGCACCAAATATAGTTACTCTAAATTGTTTTGATAACTCTTGTGCAACTCTATAATCTATTTTTTCAATACCTCCCCCCCTCGTTGTTCCAGCTTCTAATAGAGCTGGACTTATAATTAGTATTTCTCTTTTATTTCCCATTAGGGTTTACCATCCTGTTGTGTATAAGATATAGGCTCTAAGATTTGCGCTTTGCGCATATTGTGCCGTTATATAATATGGGTTTAATGTTATTCAATCTGATATGATGTTTAAGTAATTACTAAAAACTCATTATTTTTTCAATAATACTTTTTTATATATATTCTCCAGTTTATCTGCTATTTTGGCCGAATCAAAATGATTGGAAACAATTTGTTTGCAATCAGTTCTAATTTTTTTAATTGCATTATCATTACTAGATAAGATATTTATAAGACACTTTTTCAAATCTTCTTTCGTACTAAATGTGAATCCAGCACCACTTTCAATAATATCTGCGATACCGCAACCCTTGCTGCATATTACCGGCGTACCGCATGCACAGGATTCTATCAAAGTAATTCCAAAAGGTTCCCAGGGACGAGGAGAAACATGGACATCTGCACTTAAATATGCTGCCAATTTTTCATCCTCATCAATATAGCCAGTAATTATAACATTTTGCTCCAGTTTCAGACTCTTCACAATTCTTATCAAATTAGGAAGATAACCATCATCTGGACCTACTATTACTAGGATAGAATTCTCTATATCTTTAATAACGTCTGAAAATGCTGACAATAGTAAATCTAATCCTTTACTCTTTTCAACTCTGCCCAAATATAAAACAACTTTATAATTATTTTTAATATTATATTTATTTTTGAAATTGTTCTTTTTTGGCAAATTGCTATAATCTGCCAAATTAATTGGATTAGATAAGACTTTGATCTTCTTTTTACCAATCCCTATTGATTCGCACATTTTTGCTTCTTGCGCATTCAAAGTTGTAATAATTTTTGAGTTGTTTAAAATATTAATACCAAAATTGTTTTTGTAAAAGGTATTTAGAAATCGTTTCTCACATAGCCAATTTACCGACCCATGTGTCGATACGACATAAGGCACCTCATACATTTTGCAATATTTTGAAGTGTAATATGCTTGCAGGGAGATCAAATCATGTAAATGGACTATGTCATAATTAATTAAATTATTTTTTAAGTTTTTTATCAAAGCTGGAGATATGTATATTTTTCTATGCCAAGCTAGATAATCGGAGATATACCTAAATCGTTTAATCTCTATTCCGTTAATTATCTCGGGATCGGAATCATATCTTTTATTTGGTTTATACAAATCTGTAGTAATTATAGTAATTTCATGTCCACGTGTCGCTAGTTCCTTAGATAATTCAAAAGCAACTCTTGCACAACCGCCCGTTGCCCAAGCAAAAGGTGGTGTAGAGATTACTTGGGCAATTTTCATTCTACTGCCTCTGAGTGAGAAATTCTATGTTTGATGCCTTTTATATGCAAGTCGCAGGGGATGAATGGAATACATTTGTATCCATCTAGGATTCGCCTTACATTGGTAATCCCATTCATTTCGAGCTTTTCCTTAATCAAATTATACGTGAAGCCACAACTATGATAATTTCCGTTATAGTTTTGTTCTCCATATATATTTTTTATATTATCCCATGATGGTCTAAGAAAGAAAATAAGCGCTCTTGCCCTTAGGTCTGGGCATCTTAACTCAAAACCTCCTTCTTCTTTGAGGCATCGTATCCATTCAATCAAAACACTTTCGACCTCTACATGAGAAAAATGCTCGATAGCATGACTGCTATAAATTTGATCGAAACATCCATCTTTAAAAGGTAATTTGCGAGCATCCGCGATTACATCTGTTTTTTTAGTCTTGCGTATATCTACTCCAATAGAATTGAAAAACACCTTGTTCTCACCGCAACCGATCTCGCATATTAACTTTTTCTCGATTTCTTTCATGGATAAAAAGCTCCGGGAAGTATTTAGGCCAATTATTTTCTGAAAAATTATCTAGAAAGTATTTTCTACAATTAATAGATAAGTATTTAAAATTGTTTTTTATGAATATAATACCCTTTATCCAATCTGAGATGCTTGAGGCTTTACTTAGGAGATATCCGGTTTCGAGATGGTTTATTACCTCCTTCAATCCGCCAACATCAGTTGATATTACCGGAGTTCCATACATAAATGAAGTCAATACAACAGAACTCTGAGTCGCAACCGTATAGGGTGTAATTGCCATCAAGCTTTGCTTTTGATAGTATCCGATTTCCTCATCACTGATTCTGTCTTTATAAAATATTGTCAAATTATCCTTTGAATATAGGTTGTCTTCTATCTTTTTTCGAGTTATCAATAGGAAATTTAGACTCAAATTAAGCGCTATTGAGTAATCTGCTATGTCTAAAAAAGTTCCAGGAGATTTTGACGGCACTGGAGGCCCTAGGAAAAGTATATATTTGCGATCAATAGGCGAGGCTAAATTACCCAAATCCTCATACATAAGGGGAACCAATAATTTTTTCCCTCGAAAGTTGCTATATCGTTTGTTAAAGAGATATAATGCCCTTTTAGAGGATATGACGGCTATATCTGTCTTTTTTAATAACTGTCCTTGCATGAACTCAAATAGATATAGCCAATAACGCTTAATTCCTTCATAAACACTTTTGTCTTCTACATAAGGCTCATGTACATGTTGTATATAGGTAATGCCCATTTTGCGTGCAAGTTCTGCAATATAATAATTAAAAAACGGATGGTAATTATGAAAATATATATAATTTGGTTTAAAATCTGAAATAAGTTGTTTCAGCTCTAACCTATATTTATAATTTAATCCATCGCAGATGGCTGAAGGAATATCCTTAGAGTTAGCTATAAATTTAGTCTGGTCTATTTCTTTTTCGCTAAGCATCCACTTATATTCAGAACTGAGCAAATACTTAACAGAATAACCGTATTTTTCGCATTGATTTCCCAATGCGAAGCAATGAGATTTGAAAATAGGACTGTATTGCAAACTTCCTATGAGAATCTTCTTCGCCATATGCACCAAAATTAAAGATCATGCTTTATTCTGCTTTAATAGATTTAAAGATTTCCTCATATCTTAGGACAATCTTATTTAAATCCATATTTGTCTTCAGGAATGTATTGCCATTCTCACCCATTGCCTGTATATATATCATATTTTCACCAAAATGCAAAATTGTTCGTTTCAATTCTTCTACATCTCCTGGTTCGACAATGACTCCATTTTTTGACCTCCGAATAACTTTAGCGGTCTCGCTATCCTCAGGAACAATCGCAATTAGAGCCTTTTTCATAGCCATTAGATTTACAAGTTTGCCGGGAATGCATGGTGCTTTCATCCTATGGTCGAGAGAAACAATGGATATATCTGACGAATTGATAATATTTAAGTAATCTTCTCTTGGCTGTAAAGGCAATAGCCTGACGTTAGAAATATCCTCATTTTTTATCCTTTGTGCCAAATGATCCCTGATCAACCCATCGCCAACTAAATAGAAAATCAGGTCCTCGTGCACCTTCAGTTCCTTTGCCGCATTCAGGATATTATCCAATCCTTGAAATGGTGATAGAATGCCAGCATAGGATATGAGAATCTTGTCTTCTATTCCCTCTGTCTCTTTAAAAGACATCTTCGCTAAAGGTTCATTTGCATCCGATATCATGCACCCGTTGTAGATATGTTCGATCTTAGATGGGTCTCCTCCCCTGCTGGCAATGTAATCTATTCCTCCCTCGGATAGTACCGTGATGAAATCGGCTTTCTTATACGACTGGCCTTCAATATACTTCATGATATTAATTACAAGACAGTTTTTTAGAACGCCGACATCAGTAAGCTCCTGGGGGTGAAAATCCTGGTAATTTAGCACAGAGGGAGTACCATCTATACTCTTTATCATTCTTGCAAAGAAATACAAAGGTAGCGGTGGAATGTAGACCAAGCATGAATCAAACTTCTTCTTTAATCTAAAATAAGTATGTAGATAATATATGGGGCATAAGAAATGCTCGCCACCTCTCACAATCATATTATCCCGTAGGGAAATATGCTTGCTCCTATGAATCTTGATCCCATCAATTTCTTCATCTAATGGAAATGTTCTTTCCTGATCCACCTTCGCTAGATTGAACTTTCTTGGATAGGAGGTAATGACATCTATTTCATGACCCCTCTTTACGAATGCTTTGGCGAGATCAAAATAGATATGAGCCGCGCTTCCAATCTCGGGAAAAAAATTATTAACTACTATTAATATATTCATATCTACCATCTGACTCAATCGCAGGCATCTGAATTCATAGATAGATATTTCTTTTTGGGAATCAGCTTACATAGCCCTATGATCAATCGAACAACTTTATCAGAGACATTCAATTCCTGGTAATCTATCGGTGTCTTGAAGCCAATTGATTCTTCGTATTGCTTCCTTACTACATCAATTGATAATAGTATGGATGATAGATTTATTCCGCTCAAGATAACATTGCCTGTATCAAATGCTTCGGGACGCTCCGAGCTTTCTCTTACAACAACTGCCGGTATCCCCATTATTCCGGCATCCTCATGAATCGTTCCGCTGTCAGACAAGTTGCAGTAGGCATTCTTCTGCAATTTTACATAATCAAAGATACCGAACGGCTTATGAAATAGGAATAGATCGTTATCAGGCATGCCGAGCTCATTGATTCGTTTTCTAGTTCTAGGGTGAGTGGTTATTAAAAGCGGATATCCGTACTTTTTTGCTATTAGATCCAAAGCCTTTAGAATAATCTTAATATTATCTAAATTATCCACGTTCTCTTCTCTGTGAATGCTAATCAGGAAGTAATTATCTTTTTTAAGATTGAGTTCATCCAATATTCGAGACTTTTCTATCTTATCCATATTGAATTTAAGTATCTCTGCCATAGGCGAGCCGGTTACAAAAATGTTTTCCGGGCTCAACCCTTCCCGCAAAAGATTCCTACGGGCATGTTCAGTATACGGAAGATTAACATCGGATGTATGATCAACTATTCTACGGTTGATCTCTTCAGGAACTCTGTCGTCGAAGCATCTGTTCCCGGCTTCCATATGAAAAACAGGTATCTTCAATCTCTTAGCGATGATGCAAGATAATGCACTATTTGTGTCGCCCAGAATAAGAATTGCATCTGGCTTCTCATCTACCATGACCTTTTCGGTTTGGGTGAGGATTTTCCCGATCTGCTCTCCGATTGTTGCAGACTTGACATCCAGCAGATAGTCCGGATTTCTTAAATTGAGTTCCTCAAAAAAGACTTTGTTCAACTCATAATCATAATTCTGATTGGTATGCACCAGAATATGGTTTGTATATTTATCTAATCTCTTAATGGTTTCCGATAAGCGGATGATCTCGGGCCGGGTGCCCATTATAGTCATTACCTTTAGCTCGGACATCAATCCCTTCCTCACTCAAATTTAAATGTGTCTGGGTCGGATTCGTTATATTCTTCGCTTATGATTATGATTATATCACATGCTTTTTCGTCACTTATGTTGGTCAAAGTGTGACTCCAAAAAGGCTCGACTTTAATGAACTCTCTATTCGCTTCATCAAATAATACATTCTTAGTAGCCAGCGAATGAATATTCTGCAGGTCCATTCTGCATTGTCCCCGGATACAGCAAAACCATTCCTCTTTTCTGGTATGGTAATGGCCGCCTCTTGAGCATCCCGAATTGATAACCAGCAAGCTGATCTGGCCGAATTTCACATCTTTGGTTCTTGCCAACTCCTGAAATAATCCGGTTTCATTTTTATGAATAGGATACATCTAACCCGCCAATTGCTTATACGACTGCAAGCATTTCTCCAGCTTTTTGTGTCTACCCAATTTATCCGTCAAGAAGGAGTGAATTTCCCCAACAGTCATAATCTCGCCATTTATCGATTCCAGCGAATTGAATTCTGGATGGAGAAGTCGCTCCACCAAATCCTCAACGAATATGAATTCACGCTTTACTGATGGATCGTGGATGGTAACGCTTTCCCCTTTTGAAATCTGATAGCAGAACGTGGCGATTACCGAATTATAAAACGGCTTGCATCCTGGTCCATAAACATTGGGAATTCTGAATATGCACCATTTATTAGCCTTTTTTATGATCTCTTCTTCAATGCCCTTCACAAATCCATATTCAGAGTTGCTGTTCCAAATGACCTGTTGAGATGATGCAAAAATGATCTCTGGGTCTACTCTCTCGATCTTGCAGGCAAGAACCAAATTGGATGTTGATATGATATTATTTTTAAGAATTTCTCCAGGTTGCTCTCTATTCTTTCCTGCAAGGTGGTAAATTCTATCGCAGCCGCTGACAAACTCACAAGCATCACTTATATTTGTCAGATCCCCTTCGAATAATAATGGATCATCAAAATGCCTGGCCAGATGACTGCCAATAAACCCTTTGCTGCCGGTTATTCCAATCCTTATAGCAAGCCCGCCTGACGAATGGTATCCAAAACCTGTGCAGCATCCAGTTGAATTGTATTGGCAGAAGTAAAAGGCTCAGATGGCTTGAAGTCATCGCCCTTGTAGAAATAGTCGCCAATGTTCGCTTCAAGTCGGGATATCTTGGCATAAATAATTCCATTCTGCTTTATAGTTGAGGATCTGCTTATCTCTTCAGTCGTCAAGAGCGTCTCATCCATCTTTTCACCGGGTCTGACCCCAATAAGTTTCTGCTCCAATTGCTTATGGAAATGCAGCTCAAATGCATCCACGAGCGTGCGCACGCTGCAAGCTGGCGGCTTGATAACAAAAAGATCGCCCTTATTCCCTACTTCAAGGCATTTGAGCGCCAGAGAAACGGCATTGCTTAATGGCAATAGAAACCGGGTCATGTCATAATTTGTTATTGTCATTGGCTTATTATTATTAATTTGGCCCAAGAACAACGGAATAACAGACCCTCTTGAGCCCAAAACATTTCCATATCTCAAGCTCATGCATGTTGTATTGCCATTGTGAGCGCTGATCAGCTTCTCAGCCAATGCTTTGCTCATTCCATAAGCATTTATGGGATACACTGCCTTATCTGTGCTCAGATTAACGATTTTTTCGACGCCGCATTCTTCCGCAGCTTCTATGACATTTTGCGTGCCGATGATATTTGTCTTAATGACCTCTTCAGGGAAGTTCTCTCCGGTTGGAACATGCTTTAGAGCAGCAGCATGCAGAATGTAATCAACGTCCTTGAGATACTTTAATAACTTGCCTTTATCGCGGATATCTCCTACTACATAAGCGATATTATCATTCATCCGCTCAACATACATATCATGCTGCTTCTTTTCATCCCGGCTGAAGACAACAAATTTTGTATCATAATCCTGGGCAAAATCAATAAATGCATTGCCGAATGAACCAGTTCCACCAGTTATCAAAATCTTCTTTCCATCTAATATGCTCATGATGTTTACGCCTCTCGTAGGAATTCAGAAATCAATCGCTTTTCAAGTTTTTATTTAGCATTATTCTTTTCCGACTCATCTTAATTATCTCCGGCCTTGTTCCCAGTACCACTGCGATTCTCATGTGTCACCCTACCCGAGCTAGGCTCCGCCCTCGTCCTCCTGGAAGCATCCATCCGCCTCATGGATTGATCGATCAACCGG
>JALNZQ010000301.1 GCA_023229165.1 Methanothrix sp. | reverse complement strand
TTATTCTTTTTTCATTTCATTTTTTAAACTTTAAGCCAGTAATTTTTAACATATTAGTAGTATCTAAAACTCCATCCCATTCACCACCAACACTTTTTTCAAAAATATGTTTACCATTTCTCGATACAGTTAAATTACCCCATCTATATCTAATATAAAGATAATCACCATTATCAAATAATCCTTCCCATTGACTAGGACAAGCACCGCAAGTTTGATCTAATATTTTAATTTTATTTTTGAATTTCATTTTTTATTTATATTCCAATCTTTACGACTAATTGAATTATTAAATCGTTTGACTCTAATATTTACTTTAGCTAAATCTACCTCACAATCATCAAAAGCAATATCAACATCATCACTTTTTTCTTTAACTCTAATTTCATCAGGTTGTAAACCTAATTTCTCTCCCCATCTTTTAGCCCAATCTGTACCACTACCACTCCATAAAATCATATAATAGCCTTGATTTTGAAAGTATTTATAAACAGCTATAGTTTCATAATTAGGAGTATCTATATCTAATCCAGTAGCGATACTAGGAACTATTAAAGTATCATCAATATCAAAACTTATAGCTAATTTATTATTTATCATTCTGTTATTTCCTTATATTCTTTTTTTAATTTTTTAATTTTAGCTATTATTGAATTAGCTTGAGCCATTTTCTTTTTATCAAATCCAGTTGATTCATCAATCATTCTTTCTATTCCACTAAGTCTTTTATCAGCTTCAAGCATTTGACTTAATTCCCAAGTGTAATAATCTACTTGTTCTTGTATTTTTAACCATCTTGGTATTTTCATTTTTATTCTTTATTATTTAATATTTTATCTATATCTTTATTAAAACCACGTACAACTTCATCATAAAATACTCCTAAATCTCCAGTACCTAAAGAAAATTTTGTTTTATTTCTTTTTAATTTTTTTACTTTATTTCGACTAATATAATTTTTTATAATAAATTTCCAAATATCTTCTCTTTGATTATTACTTGTATCAAAAGCATATCTAAACTTTCTATATAATGGATTAAGACCATATCGAGGATTATCATTAATAATAGTTACATCAGCACCATCTTTAATTAATATCTCACCAAATCCATATTCAGTTTCATAACTCATATTTTTTGCATAAGCAAAAGCTTCTTCTCTCATTATAAAAGATTTTTCTGCTTTACTTAAAGGTAACTCATTTTCATCTGACCAACTTTCAGCTATTACTTCAAATATATAATAATGATCTTCGTATTTTTTAATTAAAATTTGGTTATTTGCTGACATTTTTATTCTCCTTTTTTAGTAATTTATAAATGTTGTTGTATATAAAATCTTTCTTCAGGTAATTCTACTGCAATTAAATTTTTACAAGCAGGAGGACAAATTGCGCCATCAAGACCTATTTTATTTTTCATTAGAATTGGATCTCCAAATTTACCCCATCTTGATTTAGAAGCAGGAGTATGACCAAAAATTACTTTTTTACCCCAATCATATTCATCATCTATAAAATCATCCCTAGCCCAAAGCATAGCATTAGTAATAGTTTCTTTATTTTCTTTCTTTTTAAGAGAATATTTTGTATCTTTGATCGAAACATTAGGAAGTAATCCTCCATGAACAAATATATATTTATCAGTTTCATAAAATAGTTTAGTTTCATTAAAAAGGAAGTTTAAATGCTCTTTGGGAATTAAAGATTTAACAGCTTCTTGTATCTTATATGATTTTAAAGTTTCAACTCCTCCATTATAAAGGAAACAACTCCATCTTTGACTTTCTTCATATTTTTGTCCATTTTCAATCCAATTCCTAAATATATCTTCATGATTACCATATAAAAATATCCAATGAGGATAATGTTTATGCCATTTAATTAATTGATCTATTACTTTTTTTGATTCAGAACCTCGATCCATATAATCACCAATAAAAACAACTATATGTTTTTCTGGATTTAATCCTCCTACTAATAATTGTTCATATAAAGCCATTAATTCTTGATAACAACCATGAATATCGCCCACAGCCCATACTTTATTATTATTTTTTATCATAATGGTAATAAATTATTATTTACTTCATAATCAAGCATACTGGAAGCTAATCTTTGATGTTGATTAATTTGTATTTCATATTGTTTGTTAGGTATTAAATTTTCTCCTTCTTTAATATACCAATTATCGTCAATTTCTTTTTCTAGTTCAGAAACTTTGATTTTTATATTGTTATATTCAGTTTCGGTTTTTATTATAATAACTTCAGTATTATTAGGACAATCTTTTCTATGGTATCTACCTGTTGTAAAACAGATTGGACATTTATCCATAGTTAATTTTATTCTATAATCCAGTCATTTTCAAAAATTGCTGGTCCGCTATAAACAGAACATTTATAATATTGGTATCTTTTACCATGTTCATAATCAGATAAGAAACCATTTTCTTCATAACCTCCAGTACAAACATCTTTTAATTCACATGAACAAGTTACTGATTTTTGCCCTTTTTCATAAGCAGTAGTAATCGCTATTTTCATAGCAATCATAAAACTTAGTATAAGAGCTATTGTTAAAAGAGTCATTAAACGATAATGTTTCATATTTTTACTCCTTTATTTAATCTTTCATCAACTTCATTAAATAATCTTTCTTTTTGAATTTCCATTTTAATTTTAGCTTTAGCCTCTCTTTTTGCTCGTATTTTTGCTCTATTATCTGCTATTTGTTTTCTTAATTTTTTAACATCTTCAATTCTCATCTTATCCATACAATTAACAGCAAATTTCATAAAAGACATTAATCGAACTTTATCTATAACAATTTCATTATTATTTTTTAAATCTACCAAAGCTACCTTCTTTCCACGAAGTTCCCAACGATAATCTAATAATTTTCTTATAAGTGCCATCTTTTACTCCTAACTTTAACTTTTAACTAATTCCTATGCTTTTCTTGACGAAGAAGTTTTCTTCTTTCTTTTCGTCTTTTTTTAGTAAGGCTATGTTTTTTACCTTTACGCATAAATTGTTAATTATTAATATTTTAATAT
>JALNZQ010000300.1 GCA_023229165.1 Methanothrix sp. | reverse complement strand
TGAAGAAGAGTTAAATACATTAGAAGAAGAGTTTAAAAGTTTATAGGGGGTTAGTATGGATAGGGGGAAATTGGAGAAGGGTTTAGAAATAAACGATAAGATTGCAGATATAAAGAAAGATAGAACTATAATAGAAGGCTATTTAGAAGAAAGTATTTTAAATATGTCAAAAGGTGGTAGAGTAAGTAGAATTTTTAAAAAGGGTTGCAATCTTTCTGCTTTAAAGGATGAAGTTATAAATATGGTTCGTGGTTTTTATGACAATGAAGAACTGAAGAAATTAGAAAAGGAGTCTGAGAGTTTGTGATAGGTGGCCTCAAACTCGACTGTGTTTAAATTTAAAAAGGAGAGGTTTTATGACAATTATTAAGAAAGTTTTGATTTTTGCAGGAAAAGTTTTTAATGGTATAGTTAGTGTATTAATTGAAAATGGTAAGTTATCTATTGGTAGATTATTATTGATAAGTGTTTTTATATTGGCTTTAGTTAGATGGTCACAAGGTGTTGATATACCTACAACTATGGTAACTATACTAATGTCATTATTAGGATATGTATTAGGGTCGAAATTTATTGGGAATGCTACTGATATAATTAAAGATATTAAGAAGTCTACTACAAATATAGTTAATCAAGTTACAGAAACAACAAATGTTGATAATGGTAATGCTAAGACTCCTGATATTGAAGAATAAAACAATGATATTATTTTGTATTTTAGGCGTGGTTAAAGTTTAACTACGCTTTTTTATTTATTAATAGGATTAGATATGAGAAAAGAAGAGATAAGAAGGTTAATTGAGATAGCAAGGCGAGCAGATATAAACTTAGAAGAGATGGGTTTTCTTGAGAAAGTAGAGAAAGAATGTGAAGAAGATAAATATATTGATTTTTATAATTTAAAATAGTATATTATTAATATAAATTTAAAAAGGAGATAATATGTTAGCAATTTCAGTGGTATTAGGTTTTATTGGTATTCATGTTATACCTTGGCTTATTTATGAATTATTTATAGATGGTTATTGGAAGTTTGTTTGTTATGGTATAGATAATAATCTTATTAATGAAGATATATTTAGTAAGATAGAAGAAATGAAAAAAATTACTATTATTTAATAGAGGTAATATGTAAGAGAAAGAAAATAGAGAATTAATATATAAGATTACTACAGAGATAGTAGCAAATAATGTTAGTAATTCTTTTTCTTTGAAAGATAACTTTGTTTATACTTTTCGTAAAATAGAGGAAGCAGTTAATAAGTTAGAGGATGAAGATAGTGATGAGTGAAGTAATTTGTAGTTATTATAAGAGATGTAGGGAACGTGAAGAGTGTGGTGGTGCTAAACCTCATGAAGAATGTTCAGAGTGTGGTCATTGTAAGTTACACAAGGATGCGAAGTGTGAGAAGGTAGAAGTATTAAAGGATTAATTTGTAAAAGAAGAAGTCTTGATAGTTCACTAATATAGCCGTTACTAAAGAACGGTTTTCTGCAAGGGTGGGTTAATATTAAATTATTAATCCACTTTTTATATAAAATAGGAGAAAATATGTCTAATATATGTATGAAAACTAAAAAATAGCTTGAAATGTTAAGTTGTTTATAGTATAATAAGAGAAAAAAGGGGTGTTATTATTCGTAAGGAGTCTGAAAGTTTTATTATGGATGATATAAACAAGATTTATAAAATAACAAAATTACAAATAGAAGATGCTCCCTTCATACCTAAGAAGGAAGATGAAAGAAAAAGAAGAGAAAAGTTAATGAAGAACTTTAAGAAAATGAGAAAAAAATAATGCAGTATGTTGGTGGTAAATACAGAATAAAAAAACAGTTGGTTGATTTTTATGCTTTTTTATGATATAATTATAATATATTTAAAAGGAATGTTTTAAATGGATTCTATTGTTTTTGAAAAAGTACTTGAAGATGGTACTATCGAATATTGTAATGAAGAAGGTGAACTTCATCGTAATAATGATCTTCCTGCTGTAATTAAAGTTAATGGTACTCAATTATGGTATCAAAATGGAGTTCAATATGAACTATCAAGATAGATTGAAAGCCATAATCGAAGGAATACCCGAACCTACTTCTTCTAAAATTATCCTAGAAGATAGAACTCAAGAATGGAGAAATTCTAAAGGTCAACGTCATCGAGATAATGATATGCCTGCAATTATAAATGATAGTGGTACTCAATCATGGTATCAAAATGGTGAACTTCATCGAGATAATGATATGCCTGCGATTATAGATGCTAATGGTACTCAATTATGGTATCAAAATGATCAACTTCATCGAGATAATGACATGCCTGCGATTATAGATGCTAATGGTACTAAAAGATGGTATCAGAATGGTGAACTTCATCGAGATAATGATATGCCTGCGATAATATATAATGATGGAACTAAAGAATGGTATCAAAATGGTAAACGTCATCGAGATAATGACATGCCTGCAGTTATAGATTCTGATGGTAATCAATTATGGTATCAAAATGGTAAACTTCATAGAGATAATGACATGCCTGCGATTATAGGTTCTAATGGTAATCAATTATGGTATCAGAATGGTAAACTTCATAGAGATAATGACATGCCTGCGATTATATATGCTAATGGTACTAAAAGATGGTATAAAAATGGAGTCCAAAAATAATTTGAAATAATTCTTGATATTTTTGAAAAGTTATGGTATAATTAAGAAAAAGATATTAAACAATGTTATAGAAATGGAGTTTGATATGAATTCTAAAGATGGAACTAAAGAATATAGAAATTCTAAAGGTGAACTTCATCGAGATAATGATATGCCTGCAGTTATAGGTTCTAATGGTACTAAAGAATGGTATCAAAATGGTAAACGTCATCGAGATAATGATATGCCTGCAATAATATGGTCTAATGGTACTAAAGAATGGTATAAAAATGGTAAACTTCATCGAGATAATGACATGCCTGCGATAATATATAATGATGGTACTAAAATATGGTATCAGAATGATAAAATTAATAGGGATAATGATATGCCTGCAGTTATAGGTTTTAAT